>NZ_JBNDHT010000029.1:0-58951 GCF_056755115.1 Rhizobium sp. SVR5-2C
GTTCAGGACTGCTCAGCAGCTCTTCCAGCGAAGGGACGACGGCCGGTGTTGGAGGAAGGGATTCCTGATGCTCTGCAACTGCACTGTCCATATGTCGATCCGTCCCGTTTATTCGTCCCTGCGAATTATATCAGTTTCACGACGGAACTGTGACAGTCAATCGAGCGAGCCGGAATTTCCCAATTCATTCAATACCTCGGCTGCCATCGCTCGAGTGATCTTGGTGCCTCGAGACCAGGCCAACCGGTCGAGCCGTTCGACAATCGTCTGAGCCGCATTCAGCGACCGTTCCATCCGGTTGACGATATAGAGCACGAGTTTGTCATCTATATTAAGCTGGCGGTCGGCGAAGAGCTTGACGATGACCTGCGACAGCAATTCCTCGTCGGGCTCGCCGATTTCGACGGTCGTCGCCGCCTTGAGCCTTGAGCGCAGGTCGGGAAGCTGAACGGGCCAGGACATCGGCCAGAGACGGCTGGTCATCAACAGGCTGTTGCCGTTTTCGCGCACGCTGTTGATGACGTGAAAAAGCTCGGTGTCGTCGAAGCCGAGACGGTCGACATCCTCGAAAAGAACCGGACCGTTGGCAGCGGCAAGCGCGGCACCGGATCCGGATGTCGGGTGAATGCGTTCGGCCCCGCTGCGCTCCTCCCAGATCGTCGCCAAATGCGTCTTTCCGGAACCGACCGGTCCGGCGAGAATGACAACCGGGGATGGCCATTGCGGCCAGGCGTCGACGATGGTCACGGCAGCGCTCAGCCGGTCGGAGATCAGGAGATCGTCCCGGCTGCTTGCGGCATCATGAGAAAAGACCAGCGGGAGTTGCTCCCCCGCCCTGCGCTTCACGTCGCTCATTTTGAATCGGCTTTTGTCTTCCGGGCCGCAGCAGGTTGCGACTGGCCCGCATAAAGATCGCTCTGAAGGTAGCGCGCGAGCGCAAAACGGACAAGCACGCCGACAACGGCGGCTGCCGGGACGGCAACCAGCAGGCCGACGAAGCCGAAGAGCGCACCGAACGCAAAAAGGGCGAACATCAGCCAGACCGGGTGAAGGCCGACGCTATGGCCGACGAGCTTCGGCTGCAGGATATTGCCCTCCAGGAACTGACCGCTGAAGAAGACTGCGAGCACCGCACCGATCCACAGGTAATCCGGCCAGAACTGCACGATGGCAACACCGACGGCAAGAACCAGACCGACCAGCGAGCCGACATAGGGAATGAAGCTGATCATGCCGGCAAAGAGACCTATGAGCAGGCCAAAGTTCAAGCCGACGAGCGACAGCCCGGCCGCGTAGTAAATCCCGAGGATCAGGCAGAGAGAGCCTTGCCCGCGAACGAAACCGGCAATCGCCTGATCGATTTCGCGGGCAATCTGGCGGACGTCGTTGAGATAATCGCGGGGGATACACTGATCGACCTTGGCGACCATGCGGTCCCAATCGAGCAGCATATAGAAGGCGACCACCGGCGTTACGACCAGCAGCGAGATGACATCGACGATCGCCTTGCCGGAATTCCAGATCTGCGCAAAGAGGCCAGTGAGGAAGCCCATGCCTTCCGTAAGGACTGCGGAGAAATTGTCCTTGATCGTACCGAGCTGGTTCTTGACCCAGACCGGCATCACGGAATCCTGCGCATCGGCGATGAAAGCCTGCAACTGGCTGATATAGCCGGGAACGCGCTGCGCGAAATCATTGAACTGGTTGATCAACACCGGAATGAGGATCATCAGCGCCAGCGCGAAGACGATGACGAAGGCGACCAGTATGACGATCGTCGCCATCAAGCGGCTCATGCCCAGGCGCTGCAAACGGTCGGCGACGGGATCGAGGAAATAGGCGATGGCCATGCCGGCAATGAAAGGCAGCAGGATGGAGCTGAAGATGTAGAGGAAGATGACGAAGAAGACGAAGACGCCCAGCCAGAAAAAGATCTGACGCTTCAGACTAGCTCCGCTGACCTGATTTGGCATCGTTTTCCCCGTTCGTCCGCCCCTGGCGCGATCGCTTCGCACCGGTCCTTGAAGCACATAGGATGCAGGCTGGAACATGGTCAACCCTGCTGCGAAAAATCCCGCCTTCCCCTATGGAAAGAGCAGGAAATTAGGGCTTTTCTCTATGCGGCGCCTTGCATAAAGCGCACTCTCATGCAATTGCGACCGGCATGTGAAGATCGGTTAAGAAACCGCCCGAAGACAGCCATCGGAGATTAGCATGAGCCAGTCTGGAAAAAACGGCCTGACCTATAGCGACGCAGGTGTCGATATCGACGCCGGCAATCTTCTGGTGGAGAAGATCAAGCCTGCCGTGCGCTCGACGCGCCGCCCTGGCGCCGATGGCGAAATCGGCGGCTTCGGCGGTCTGTTCGACCTCAAGGCCGCCGGCTTCACCGATCCGGTTCTTGTCGCCGCAAATGACGGCGTCGGCACCAAGCTGAAGATCGCGATCGACGCCGATTATCATGAGACCGTCGGCATCGACCTGGTGGCGATGTGCGTCAACGATCTCGTCGTACAGGGCGCAGAGCCGCTTTTCTTCCTCGACTATTTCGCGACCGGCAAGCTCGATCCGGACCAGGGCGCAGCGATCGTCGGCGGCATTGCCGCCGGCTGCCGCGAGGCGGGCTGTGCGCTGATCGGCGGCGAAACAGCGGAAATGCCGGGCATGTACTCCTCCGGCGATTACGATCTTGCAGGCTTTGCCGTCGGTGCCGCCGAGCGGGGCCAGCTTCTGCCTTCCGGCGACATTGCCGAAAGTGACATCATCCTCGGTCTCGCCTCCTCCGGCGTTCACTCGAACGGCTTCTCGCTGGTGCGCAAGATCGTCGAGCTTTCCGGCTTGAGCTGGGACGCGCCTGCGCCTTTTGCCGAAGGCAAAGCGCTGGGCGAAGCTCTGCTGACGCCGACCCGCATCTATGTGAAGCCGCTCCTTAAGGCCAGCCGCGAAACCAAAGCCATCAAGGCGCTGGCGCACATCACCGGTGGCGGTTTTCCCGAGAACATTCCGCGCGTGCTGCCGAAACATCTCGCTGCCGAGATCGATCTTGCCGCCGTCAAGGTCCCTCCGGTCTTCTCGTGGCTCGCCAAGACGGGCGGCGTCGAAGCCAAGGAAATGCTGCGGACCTTCAACTGCGGCGTCGGCATGATCGCCGTCGTCTCGCCCGAAGACGTCGCAGCGGTGACCGCCGTTCTGGAAGCCGAAGGCGAAAAGGTTGTCACCCTCGGCCGCATGATCGCCCGGGCGGAAGGCGCTGCCGGTACGGTTTACAAGGGCACGCTTGCCATATGACCATGCCGCGCAAACGCGTCGTCGTCTTCATTTCCGGCGGCGGCTCCAACATGATGGCGCTCGTCGAGGCGGCGAAAACCGAAGACTTTCCGGCGGCGATCGTCGGGGTGATTTCCGACAACGCAAATGCCGGCGGGCTCACCAAAGCCGCCGCTGAAGGCATTCCGGCTTTCGCCTTCATCCGCAAGGACTATGCAAGCAAGGAAGCGCACGAGGCGGCGATCTTCGAAGCGCTGGACAGGCTCTCGCCTGATATCCTGTGCCTTGCCGGTTATATGCGGCTTCTGAGCGCGACATTCATCCGGCGTTATGAAGGCCGGATGATCAATATCCATCCTTCCCTCCTGCCACTCTTTCCCGGGCTGCACACCCATCAGCGCGCCATCGACGCCGGCATGCGGATCTCGGGCTGCACCGTGCATTTCGTGACCGAGGGCATGGATGAAGGTCCGGTGATCGGCCAAGCGGCCGTGCCGGTCTTCTCCGGTGATACGGCCGATGCGCTCGCTGCCCGCGTGCTCACGGTGGAGCACCAGCTTTATCCCCGGGCGCTGCGGCTTTTTGCCGAGGGCAAGGTGCGGATGGAAGGCGGCAAGGCTGTCGGCGCGGATGCGGCCACGCCGGGTAGTTGCAATCACATCATTTCCCTGATCGCCTGATCGCTTCAGGCGGCAAGTGCCTGAAGCTGATGCAAGGTGCCGTCGCTATAGACGAAGCGCCCGCCGCGGAAGGTCGCGCGGATGCGATGCACATTGCCCGGCTCGACCACGACCAGATCGGCGCGCTGGCCGATGGCGATCTCGCCGCGATCCGTCAGACCTGCCGAGCGGGCGGCATTCCGTGTCGCCATCGCAACTGCGACCGGTATTGCGGTATATTCCGCGATCTTGAAGATGCCGGGGACGAAGGCTGCCGGGTGATAATCGGCCGCGATCACCGTCAAAAGGCCGGACTTGGCGGCATCGAGCGCGCTCAGATTGCCGGACATCGACTGGCCACGAAGCGCATTCGGCGCGCCCATGAGCGTCCAGAGCCCGCGGCGCCGGGCCTCCTCGGCCGCCGGCAGCGTGACCGGGAACTCGCTGATGGTGACGCCGAGATCATGCATCTCCGCGACCTTTTCGACGCTGTCATCGTCATGCGACGCAAGCGACAGCTTCTGCTTCAGCGACAGCGCGACGATTTCCTTCAGCTTTGCCTCGATCTCGGGATTGTTACGCAAGGCGATGCGCTTGGCGACCATTTCCGCCGCGATCTCCTCGGAGATCGCACGGCGCTCGGCGATGCTCAATATGTAGCTCTGGATGTTGTTGTACTGCCCCTGCCCCGGCGTATGGTCCGTCAGCGAAACCATATCGATCTGGCGGGCTTCGAGGAGTTTTTCGAGGGCGGGCGCGGCCCCCACATTGGTGATTTCGTAGCGAGCATGGACGCGGTGGTCGACCAGCAGATTGTGCTTGAGGCGATTGATCCCTTCGATGACGGCGTTCGTCGTCTCCAGTGAGCGGACGTGGCCGTAGACACTTTCGGTCGCGAAGGAAATCGCTGCATAAGCCGTTGTCACGCCTGCCGCCGCGAGCTTCTTGTCCAACTCGTGAATACCGAAGTCGATGGGCATGATGGCGTTCGGCCGCGGTGCGATCTCACGCTCGATCATGTCGCCATGTAGATCCACGAAACCGGGCATCAGCAACCGGCCCCCGCCATCGATTGCGGCGTTGGCGACTGGCTCGTTCCGTATCTCGGCAATCGCGCCGTCCTCAATGCGCACCGAACCCTGGCTCACAACTTCTTCGGGAAGAACGAGCGTGAAATTGCTGAGCCACATGACTTTTCTCCTGACGGCATGCGATTATCGGCCAAGCAGCAGCGCATAGGCTTGCTTCGTGACAAACGGATGAAGCTAATCCAGATAGAATCCTTACGTTGACGGTTCGATCGGATCAAACCGAGGAATGCGAAAAAAACGAGAGAAAGCTTTCTCGTAGTAGCCACAAACCTGCATCATCGCTCCTAGATCGTAGCTCGGATTGAACGAGGCGTGGCGGCCACTTGGGTGCCAACGACCGGCGTTCGCGAAAATCGCTCGTTCTCCTTCCCGCCACATGCCCATATAAGTTGCAACAAGACCAAGACTCTCATCGGGGCAATTTGCCAGAAGGCGACCAAAGGCTCGGTTCATCAATGACATCGGCATGGTATCCACAAGATGCTTCTCCGGCGCCCCAACTCTTCCAGATGAGTCTAATATCCGAAACGCCAGCATCTCTTCCCAAGCCTCAGGCGGGCTCTCATCAGAGATAATCAGATGAATAACCGCTACATAGGGAAATCCTAATTGAAGAAGGTGAAGTGCCTGAGTGTATCCGAAATCATTGGGTGATTTTCCCTGCCGCTGATAAGTGGCTCGGATTACTTTAAGCTCAACAGCGACAATTTTGTCGGCAACTAGGTAAGTTCCTTCGTAGGGAACTATGAGTAGATCGATATCGCCTGGATTATTCTTTCCTGGAAAAATCGTGGAAGTCGGTGCGCATTGATGAACGAGCACGCCGCTATCCTGAGGCATTCTCCAGAAATATTCGGATTGGATCGCCTGATAAACCTCGCCAAATAGGCGACGATCACACATCATCAGGCCAGCGAGAGCAACTTCATCCTTCTTTCGCGCAAGCCTAACGTCGATGAAGAACGCTGGCTCTCCACTACGAATAAGGCGGGGCAGCGTTTCTACCTTTATTAGCGTCGTCGCCAGCCCCTTACAAAAGACTTGCCCTGTTCATCGCCGCCCATTGCAGCAGGATGATCGTTTTCATGTCGCAGATCTCGCCGGTTTCGATCATGGCAATCGCCGTGTCCAGCGGGATCTCCAGCACTTCGATATCCTCGTGCTCGTGGTCCAGACCGCCGCCATGGGAAACGCGATCGGCGGTATCGATTTGTGCGGCGAAGAAATGCACGACTTCGGTGTTCGAACCAGGCGAGCTGTAGGCCTTGAACAGAAAATCGACGTCCCGGATGCGGAAACCCGTTTCTTCCACGGCTTCGCGGCGCATCGCCGCTTCCGGCTCCTCGCCGTCCAGGAGCCCGGCCGGTGTCTCGATTATGAAGGCTGGTTCGCCGTGAAGGTGGGGCGCCAGGCGAAACTGTTTGACGAGAACGACGGTCGAGCGCTTCGGATCATAGAGCAGGATCGTGGCGGCAGGCGTGCGGTGATAGACTTCGCGGTGGACGCGATGGGTCTCGCCTTCGGAATCCGTGTAGTCCAGCTCATAGGTGCTGAGGCGTGTCCAGCCTTCCGAGAGCGTCATTTCCGCGGCGATCTCCGCCTTTGCCTTGGCGAACTTCGTCATGCGGCGCCTCTGCGCAGCCAGACCTTATTGTCGTGGACCGCCGCGCCGCCATAGGGCGCCACGGGGTCTGCGCCGGTCAGTACGTTGATGCCTTCGCCATCGACATGGGCCTTGTTCGGCCACAGGCCTTCGGCAATCAGCACGCCGGGCTTGACCTCTGTGGTAACGCGGGCATGCAGGCGCACTTCACCGCGCTGGTTTCCGACCTGGACGAGATTGCCGTGTGCAATGCCGTTCGCCTCGGCATCTTTCGGGTTTATCATCAGTTCAGGACGCCCCTCCTTCTGCCGCGAGGTCTTCGTCTCGGCAAAGCTCGAATTCAGGAAGTTGCGCGCCGGCGAGGTTGCCAACCGGAAGGGGTGTTCGGCATCGGCCACCTCAATGACGTCCACCTGGTCCGGAAAGGCCGGCAGCTCGGAATGCGGACCGAGCAGGCCTACCGATTTCGGCGGGCGGTTGGGAGCCGGCTGGTTCATCCAGTCCGGCCGGAAGCGGAACTTGCCGTCCGGATGCGCAAAACCATTGAGGTAATGGGCCTCTTCGAAGGCAGGCTGGCGGTCGAACCACTTGTGCTCGAGGAAGTGGTCGTAACCCGGCAGGCCGCTCGTCTCTAGAATACGGTCGACCATTTCCCGCGCGGTAAAGCCGAAGCCGGGCCGATCCGCGACGCCGAGGCGCTTGGCCAGTTCCTCGATGACGAAAAGGTTGGTGCGCACGGTCGGCGGCGGTTCGACCAGCTTCGGCCCGAGCAGGATATGGTTCTGCCCGCCGGCACGGTAGATGTCGTCATGTTCGACGAACATCGTGGCGGGAATGACGATGTCGGCCATCTCGGCCGTCTCGGTCATGAACTGCTCGTGCACGGCAACGAAGAGATCGTTGCGAGCGAAGCCCCGCTTCACCAGCCGCTGCTCGGGCGCGATATTTACCGGATTGGTGTTCTGGATCAGCATCGCGGTGACCGGCCCGCGATGGCGCAACGCCACGGGATCGCCGGTCAGCACGTGGCCGATCTGCGACTGGTCGAGCATGCGGATGTCGGGATCCTTCATCGACTTGCCGGTCAGTTCCGCATTGTTCATGCGGAAGATACCGCTGTTCGAGTGAAAAGCGCCGCCGCCCTCGTATTGCCACGAGCCGAGCACGGTGGCGATCGAAGCCGCGGCGTGCATGGCAACCGCGCCGTTGCGCTGGCGCGTGAAACCGTAGCCGAGGCGGAAATAGGTCTTCTTCGTCGTGCCCACCAGTCTTGCGAAAGACTCGATCTCATCGACCGAAAGGCCGGTGATCGCGGCAGCCCATTCCGGCGTCTTCGCCTTGAGGTGTTCTTCGAGGCCTGCCGGATCGTCGGCATATTTCGCCATGTAGGCCCGGTCGGCATAGCCGTCGCGGAAGGCGACGTGCATGACGGCGCAGGCGAGCGCGGCATCGGTGCCGGGCCTGACTGTCAGCGCCATGTCGGCCTGCTTCATCGTTGGATTGTCGTAGATGTCGATGACGACGATCTTGGCGCCTCGCTCCTTGCGGGACTTGATCGCATGCGTCATCACGTTGACCTGAGTGGACACGGCATTCGTGCCCCAGATGACGACGCAATCGGTGCGGCCCATTTCGCGCGGATCGGGGCCGCGGAGCGCGCCCGTCGCCATGGTGAAGCCGGTCCAGGCCGGGTTGGTGCAGATGGAATCGAAGAAACCGGAATAGCCCTTGGCATGGCGCAGGCGATCGATGCTGTCACGCTGCACCAAGCCCATCGTGCCCGCATAGTAGTAAGGCCAGATAGCCTCGCTGCCGTCCTTCGCTTCCGCCTTCACGAAGGCCTCGGCGATCTCGTCCAGAGCCTCATCCCAGGAAACCTGCTGCCAGCGCCCCTCGCCTTTCACGCCGATACGGCGCAGAGGATGCATCAGCCGGTCCGGATGATAGAGACGCTCGGCATAGCGCGCGACCTTGGCGCAGATGACGCCCGACGTATAGCTGTGATCGTTCGCGCCGCGCACCCGGCCGATACGGCCGTCTTCCGTGATGTCCACCTCCAGCGCGCAGGTGGAGGGACAGTCGTGCGGACAGACGCTGTGGCCGATCCTTGATTTGGCGTGAGTGGGGGTCGCAATGTTCATGTGATTTCTATATGCCAAGCGGCAACCGGCCAAAAGCCGGAAAAAACGCCGATCAGGCGAATTCATACAGGCATCAACGACCATGAATTACCGCCACATCTATCATGCGGGCAACTTTGCCGATGTGCTGAAACACGCCGTTCTGGCGCGCCTTATCCGCTATCTGCAGAAAAAAGATGCGGCTTTCCGTGTGCTCGATACGCATGCAGGCATCGGGCTCTACGATCTCTCCTCCGAAGAGGCGCAGAAAACCGGTGAATGGCGCGACGGCATCGGCAAGATCATGGAAGCTGAACTTGCGCCTCAGGTCGCCGGTTTGCTGGAGCCGTATCTTACGGTAATCCGCGAACTCAATCCGGATGGCGAAATCCGCTTCTATCCCGGTTCGCCGAAGCTTTCGCGCATGCTCTTCCGCCCGCAGGATCGGCTTTCGGCCATGGAACTGCATCCGGAAGACTACGCCCGCCTTCACCGGCTGTTCGAAGGCGATCACCACGCCCGCGTCACCGAACTTGACGGCTGGCTGGCGCTCGGCGCGCATCTGCCGCCGAAGGAAAAGCGCGGCCTCGTCCTCGTCGACCCGCCCTTCGAGGAAGATGGCGAATATGCCCGGCTGGTCGAAGGCCTTGTGAAGGCCTATCGCCGCTTTCCCGGCGGCACCTATTGCCTGTGGTACCCGCTGAAGAAGGCCGCGCCCATCAAAGAGTTTCACGAATCGCTGCAGGCGACTGACATTCCGAAGATGCTGTGCGCCGAACTCAGCGTGCGCAGCGACCGCGGGATTACCGGCCTCACCGGGTCCGGCCTCATCATCGTCAATCCGCCGTTCACGCTGAAGGACGAATTGCACGCGCTGCTGCCGGCGCTCAAGGACCATCTAGCGCAGGATCGCTTCGCTTCCCAACGCGCCTTCTGGCTGCGCGGCGAAGCGAAGACGACAAAGGCTGATTGACCGCTTGCCGCGCGTGCGAAATAGTCCGCGCCGCAACCGCATTCCTTAAGGTGAAAACATGAAACTTCTTTGCTCCCCAGCGTCGCCTTTTTCCAGCAAGGTGCGTATGGCCGCGCGCTATCTGGAATTGGACGTCACCGAGATCAGGGTGGATACCAATGCCGGACCGGCAATTCTCGTCGACAACAACCCGCTCGGCAAAATCCCCACGCTTCTGACCGACGACGGGCTCTCGGTCTTCGACAGCGTGGCGATCATGCATTATTTCGACCGGCTCAAGAAGGGGAAGCTCTATCCTTCCAACAACGGCAAGCGAACCCAGGCCGAGATACTGGAGTCACTCTGCGACGGGATCTGCGACAGCCTGTTGGCGATCGTCTACGAGCGGCGCTTCCGCGACGAAGAGAAAGTGCACCAGCCCTGGATCGATCGCCAGTGGAAAAAGGTCGTCAGCGGTTTGCACCACATCAGCGCGCACCCGCCGAAAATCGGCAAGAAGCCGAACGGCGGCCACTTCGCCCTTGCCGCAACGATCGGCTATCTGGGCCTGCGCTTCAAAGGGCAATGGGAAGCCGAGCACCCCGAGCTAATCGACTGGGCAAGCAAGTTCGAAAAGAAATTCCCTGCCTACGGGGAAATCAAGCCGCAGGGCTAAAACACAAAAGCCGGGCACGAGACCCGGCTTTTTCAAAGTGTCTTCGGCGGACTTAGAACTTGACGCCGATACCTACCTTGACGCTGTGTTCGTCATAGCCGCGCGAAACGCTCGTCGGACCGAGATCGAAGTCCTTGTCCTGGTAATCGCTGAAGCGATATTCGACGCGCGCGGTGATGTTGTTCGTCACCATTGCTTCGGCACCTGCGCCGACCGTGTAGCCGTAGGCCGTCTTGCTGTCGGAATCCCCAAAGCCGCTAACCTTGTTGTTCGCCGCAGCGACACCAGCCGTTGCATAGAGCAGGAACGGATTGAGGTCGTAGCCGACGCGGCCGCGAACGGAGCCGTTGAAACGATTCTTGTTGGTGACGCCGCCCGAGGTGCTGTCGAGACCCGAATAACCCAGATCAGCTTCGACACCATAGACGATCTGGCCGCTCTGCCAGTTGTAACCGGTGTAAAGCTGGCCGCCGAGCGCGTAACCGTCACTGTTGTGCGCGAAGTGGCCGACATTGTAGGTGCCCGCGCCGCCGAGATAGAAGCCTTCCCAATTGCCGGCGGGCGTGACCGGCTCATTCTGAGCAACCGGAGCTTCCGGGATCTGTTCGACCGCGTCTGCAGCATTGGCGGCGGAAACGCCGGCGATCACGAAGACGGACGCCATCAGGCTAGCAACAAATGTACGCATACTTAATTCTCCTTTCGCTCCCGCGCTCTTCGTGAACTGTCCTACATCGAAGCATTCGCGAGAAATTACTAGATGTCCCTCTCGGATCAGCCTCGAAGGTGGAGCTCAATTGCGGATTTGAAAGAGCCAAACTGTGAAATGATTGTGGCGGACACGTGGCTGAAATTCGATGTTGCTATGTCGCAACAGACTATTTATTAACCATAATCGGGCGGCTCACTAATGAATACTTATATTAGCAACTTCTTTTCTTAAATAATACATAGAATAAGCTGAAGAAACAAAGGCGGCAATCATGCCTATTTATATAATTTGTCTCGGCGACTATATAGAGCGCACTGAGATTTGCAGGACCAAAAGGCACGCTTTTGAAAGAGAAAAGACTTAAGGCGGCACTCGTAACAGGGGCGGCCAGAAGAATAGGCCGGGCGATTGTCGAGGATTTGGCGGAAAGCGGTTTTGCGCTTGCGATTCATGCCAATGGCTCCATCGGCGAGGCCGAGGCAGTTGCGGCAGAATTGCGGCAGAAGGGCCATCGGGCGATTTCGATCCGCGCCGATTTGTGCGACGTGGATGGCACCGCGCAGTTGATTAAGCGGGTGAACGCTGAGCTCGGGCCGCTCGATTTGCTGGTCAACAACGCCTCCGTCTTCCACGACGATTCGGCGCGCAGTTTCGACGCGGCAATCTGGGAAGAGCACTTCGCGCTGCATGTTCGCGCCCCCTCGATTCTCTCGGCCGAGTTTGCAGCCCAACTCCCCGAAGAGACCGACGGACTGATCGTCAATATCATCGACCAGCGCGTCTGGGCCCTGCGGCCCAGCTTCTATTCCTACACGCTATCGAAATCGGCCTTGTGGACGGCGACGCAGACCTTGGCGCAGGCGCTCGCGCCGCGCATCCGCGTCAACGCCGTTGGTCCCGGTCCCTCGATACCGAGCGAGCGGCAGTCGCAAGAAGACTTCCAAGCGCAGGTTTCAGCGCTTATCCTGAAGCGAGGGCCGAAGCTCGAGGAATTCGGCAGAACGATTCGCTTCCTCTACGATACGCCCTCGATCACCGGTCAGATGATTGCCCTCGACGGCGGCCAGCACCTTGCCTGGCAGACGCCTGATGTGGCGGAGATTACGGAATGAACGGACGGAAGCTGCCCGACGGCGGTATTCTTTATGACGAAACGGAAGACAGCGAAGACGATATCGAGGTAGAGAGCGATGCTTCCGCCTCGCCGCTTCCGACTGCGATCGACTGGAACGAAGGCGGCGGCAACGAGAGCGGACTGCGCGGCGCGGAGCTGATCGGCGAGTTCGTCAAGCGGCTGCCGAACAGCCCCGGCGTCTACCGCATGTTCAATGCCGACGGCGATGTGCTTTATGTCGGCAAAGCCCGCAGCCTCAAGAAGCGCGTCGGCAATTATGCGATGGGCCGTGTCCATTCCAATCGGCTGGCGCAGATGGTGCGGCTGACGGCGCATATGGAATTCGTGACGACGCGCACGGAGACGGAAGCGCTGCTTCTGGAAGCGAATCTTATCAAGCGTTTGCGGCCGCGCTTTAACGTCTTGCTGCGCGACGACAAGTCCTTTCCTTATATTCTCATTACCGGCGATCATCGCGCCCCGGCGATCTTCAAGCATCGCGGCGCCCGCGCCCGCAAGGGCGACTATTTCGGTCCCTTCGCCTCTGCCGGCGCAGTGGGCCGCACGATCAACTCGCTGCAGCGCGCCTTTCTCATCCGCACCTGCACGGACAGCGTCTTCGAGACGCGCACGCGCCCCTGCCTGCTTTACCAGATCAAGCGTTGTTCAGGCCCCTGCACCCATGAGGTCAGCGACGAGGGATATGCGGAGCTGGTACAGGAGGCGAAAGACTTCCTTTCCGGCAAGAGCCAGAAGGTGAAGGCGCAAATGGCAAAGGCCATGAACGCCGCTGCCGAGGACCTCGATTTCGAGCGTGCCGCGATCTATCGCGACCGCCTTGCGGCACTCTCGCATGTCCAGAGCCATCAAGGCATCAATCCGGCGGGCGTCGAGGAGGCGGACGTCTTCGCCATCCATCACGAAGGCGGGGTTTCCTGCATCCAGGTCTTCTTCTTCCGCACCGGGCAGAACTGGGGCAACCGTGCCTATTTCCCGAAGGCCGATCCGCAGCTTTCAAGCGCGGAGGTTCTCAGTGCCTTCCTTGCTCAGTTTTATGACGACAAGCCGGTGCCGAAGCAGATCATGCTCTCGGAAACGGTCGAGGAAATGGAATTGCTGGCGGCAGCGCTTGGCGAAAAGGCGGGGCATAAAGTCTCGATCCTTGTGCCCCGGCGAGGCGAAAAACGCGATCTAGTCGATCACGTTGTTGCCAACGCCCGCGAGGCGCATGGCCGCAAACTGGCGGAGACCGCTTCGCAATCCCGGCTGCTCGGAGGCTTCAAGGCCACCTTCAACCTTGCCTATGTGCCGCAGCGGATCGAGATCTACGACAACTCGCACATCATGGGCACGAATGCAGTTGGCGGCATGGTCGTCGCAGGGCCGGAAGGCTTCGTGAAGAGCCAGTATCGCAAGTTCAACATCAAATCGACCGACATCACGCCGGGAGACGATTTCGGCATGATGCGCGAGGTGATGACGCGGCGCTTCTCACGGCTGATCAAGGAAGAAGGCATTCCCGACCGGACGCAAGCCGTCTCAGGCACGGAGGCTGCGGACATGCCCTTCCCGGCCTGGCCGGACGTCATCCTCATCGACGGCGGGCAAGGGCAAATGACGGCGGTGCGCGCAATCCTCGATGAGCTCGGCATCACCGATAGCGTGACGGCCATCGGCGTCGCCAAGGGCGTCGACCGCGAGGCGGGGCGTGAGCGGTTCTTTCCGCCGGGAGGCGAAAGCTTCACGCTGCCACCGCGCGATCCCGTGCTTTATTTCATCCAGCGCATGCGAGACGAGGCTCACCGCTTTGCAATCGGCTCGCATCGCGCGCGTCGCAAGAAGGAAATGATCAAGAACCCGCTCGACGAGATCGGTGGCATCGGACCGTCGCGCAAGCGGGCGCTGCTTCAGCACTTCGGTACCGCGAAGGCCGTCTCGCGCGCAGCACTTTCCGATCTCATGGCGGTCGACGGCATTTCCGAAACGGTCGCAAAGCAGGTCTATAACCATTTTCATGATGATGCCGCGAAATAGGCGGCTGCGGTCGCAAATTCCACGCAAATGCGGCGGAAAAGCAGAAAGAATGTTGACGATCTGCCCTCCGCACCCTCATCTACGGGCGTATAAATTCAGAGAACGGTTTCATGGCTTCGCGCGCATATAGCATCCCCAATTTGCTCACCTATGGCCGCATTCTCGCGGTGCCGTTGATCGTCCTGTGCTTCTTTATCGAGGGGCGACTCGCGATCAGCAACACGGCACGATGGGTTGCGCTTTGGATCTTCATCATCGCCTCCCTTACTGATTTCCTGGACGGCTATCTGGCGCGCATCTGGAACCAGACCTCGAATATCGGCCGCATGCTGGACCCGATCGCAGACAAGCTTCTGGTCGCCTCCATCCTGCTGTTGGTCGCGGCGGATCAGACGATCGCCGGCTGGTCGATCTGGGCGGCAATCACCATCCTCTGCCGCGAAATCCTCGTTTCGGGGCTGCGCGAATATCTCGCCGCCCTCAAGGTCAGCGTTCCCGTTACGCGGATCGCCAAATGGAAGACGACGGTACAGTTGGTGGCGATCGCGTTTCTGCTCGCAGGGCCTGCGGGCGACGAGATATTCCCCTTTACCACCCAGACCGGCATTGGCCTTCTGTGGATCGCCGCCCTACTGACGATCTATACCGGCTATGACTATTTCCGCGCCGGTCTCAAGCATATCGTGGATAATGAATGATGACGCGTATCGTCTATTTCGCCTGGGTGCGGGAACGGATCGGCAAGAGCGAGGAAGATATCGCGCTTCCGTCTTCCATCATCACCGTTGCCGATCTTCTCAATCATTTGAAGACGCTGGGCGAAGAATATGAGACGGCGCTTCAGCATGAGAATGTCATTCGCGTTGCGCTCGATCAGGAACATGTCGACCATGACGAACCGATTGGTGACGCCCGGGAGATCGGCATATTTCCGCCGATGACGGGGGGGTGATCGGCGCTCCCGCCCCCTCATCCGGCTGCCGCCACCTTCTCCCCGAGGGGAGAAGGGATATGCCGCGCCGTATCTATTCCACCTTCTCCCCTCGGGGAGAAGGTGCCCGGAGGGCGGATGAGGGGGCCGCGAACGGCACCGCCATTCTCCGGCCACAGAGGCGGCTGCCATGACCATCACGCCCACCATCCGCGTCCAACGCGAAGACTTCGATCTGCAGACGGAGATCGACCGGCTCACCAAGGGCAGGTCCGGCATCGGCGCGGTCGTGACCTTTTCCGGCCTTTGCCGCGACGAAGGCGGCAAACTCGCCGCACTCGAACTCGAGCATTATCCGGGCATGGCCGAGGCGGAGATGAGCCGTATCGCCAGCTTGGCGGTCGACCGTTTCAACCTGCTTGGCCTCACCGCGATCCACCGCTTCGGAAAAATCGCGCCCGGAGAGAATATCGTGCTGGTGATTGCTGCCGCGCCCCACAGGCAGGCGGCATTCGACGGCGCCAACTTCGTCATGGACTACCTGAAGACCTCCGCGCCCTTCTGGAAAAAAGAGCATGGCACGGACGGCGCGGCAGGCGGCTGGGTCGCCGCCAAGGATGCGGACGATACCGCGCGCGACAAGTGGAAATGACTAATTAGGGAATCGCGCGCTCCCGTCTGCTCAGCACCAGCAGGAAGACGAGCAGCGAGAAGATGACGAAATCCCGCCAGAGATAGGGGCCGTAAGCCGTCCACAGGGTTTCGGCAAGACCGATGCCCGCCGCGCCGCCTGCGGATTTCAGGGGATCCGAATAGCCGCCGGCTGCGGCGATCAGCAGGATCTTGAGGCCGAACAGCAGGCCGGCGCCGAAATTCATCGAACCGTAGTAGAAGGTCGTCAGGATGCCGCAGCATGTCGCGAAGAAGACGGCGGCGACATAGGCAACCAGAAAGACGCGGCTTGCGCTGATGCCGCAGAGTTCGGCGGCCAGAGGATCGTCCGTCACCGCACGCCAGATGCGCCCCCAGGCGCTACGCCTGAGGACAAGAGTGCCGATGGCGATCAAAGAGCACATCAAGCCCGTGTTGATGAGCTGGATATAGGTCAGCGTCACCTTGAACGCCGCGTCACTCCAGAAAACCACGGTGCCGTTGAGAAACGGCGACAGCCAGAGTTCGCGCGTGTCCGACGCCAGGCGCGCGGTCTCCATGAGCAGGATCGTCACGCCAAGAGCCGCGACGATAACCGCATTCGGCGAGCGGCCCACCAGCGGCCGCATCACCGAGCGGCCGATCCACAGGCCAGCAGCCAGCGAATAGACGAACGACATGAGGGCGCCGATCGCAAGCGACGCGGGCAGGACGAGCCAGAGGCGGTTATAGGCGAAATCGGTAAAGAGTAGCAGGATCTGTCCCGCAAAGGCAAAGACCGCACCATAGGTAATGTCGGCGCGCTTGGTAACGCCAAAGGCAAGCGCATAGCCGAAAGCAAGCGCGGCATAAAGCGCTGCCAACGGCACCGCGTTTGCCAATTGCTGCAGGAGATAGCCCATCAACGAACTCCGGATCGCTTGCAAAATAATAACTAGCAAAAATCGTTTTACCAGTTATATTTTCTCCATGAGCTTTACCTGGACTGCACATCGTTTTTCCGGCGGCGCACTAGCGCTGGACGTGGCCAACAGCGTCATTCTGCGGCATGATGAAGGGCGCAGCATCGACCGCTTTGCAACGGATGAACAACTGGAGCGTTTTCCGGAAGCGGCTGCAGAATTCTGCGCCGAGCGCGACCTCTTCGGCGAGGTGCTGCCGGTAGCGCCGGAGAACAGGCCCGGTTTCATTGCCCTGCGCGAAGCGACGGACCGCTATTTCCGGCAGCGCGTCGTGAACGGCAACGACGATGGCCTTCTTGCAGAGCTGCTTGAGAAACTTGCCGAGACGCTGCGAAATGCACGGCCGAACGGGCTCGATGCCGCCACTGCGCATTCGGTCCTTCGGCTGATAGCGATGCCCGATCCGGAGCGCATGAAGATTTGCCGCAATTGCGGCTGGCTGTTCATCGATCGCAGCAAGAACAAAAGCCGCGCCTGGTGCGACATGACCGTCTGCGGCAACCGCGCCAAGGCGAACAGGTATTACCGCAAAAAGAAGGAGGACGCCCCATGAAGGCGAAAGCGAAGACGATCGCGGCTCTGATGGCGGGCATGGCGCTGCTCGCCGCCTGCACGCGCGAAGTGGAAAAGATGGTCGAGGTGAGCGGTCGTATCTTCGTATTCAACTATCGCGTCGCAAGCGCCACCTATCTTGTCACATTGCGCAAGACCTCGCCGATCCCCGAGGGCGCCGTGGCGGTTGCCGAATTCGAGAACCCGGCGGGCGGCGATCCAATCGTGATCAGGGAGAAGATCTTTCCGGCATGGGACAAGATCACGCTCCAGAGCCCGAATATCCACTGCGTCCGCAAGGACCGCCCCTATTCCGTGCAAATCCGGTTGGTGGATGCAGAGGGCCAGACGCTGCAGGAATTGAAGACGCAACTGGTTTCGGATGTCGATCAATCGATCCTGCCAAGCAAGCCGCTGGTCGTAGGGCCGCTCTATACGCAGAACCCGGATGTCTTCAAGCCGGATGGAACAGCCGACTTCAGCAATACGGACAAGTGCCCTGCGGCATAACGAAAAAGCCGGAGCGAAGCCCCGGCTTTCAGAGTCATTTCAGAGGTTTCAGCCTCTCGGCTGAAAATCCGATTCAGCCGACGATTTCCGTGTCGGAGAACCAGTACTTGATTTCCTGGACAGCCGTTTCCGGAGCGTCGGAGCCGTGAACGGAGTTTTCGCCGATCGAAAGAGCGTGGACCTTGCGGATCGTGCCTTCGTCGGCGTTTGCCGGGTTCGTTGCGCCCATGATTTCGCGGTTCTTGACGATGGCGTTCTCGCCTTCGAGAACCTGAACGACCGTCGGGCCCGAGGTCATGGTCTCAACGAGTTCGCCGAAGAACGGACGCTCCTTGTGAACGGCGTAGAAGCCTTCAGCTTCGCGCTTGCTCATCCAGACGCGCTTGGAGGCGATGACGCTCAGGCCGGCATCTTCCAGCATCTTGGTGATGGCACCCGTCAGGTTGCGCTTCGTTGCATCCGGCTTGATCATCGAAAAGGTGCGTTCAATCGCCATTGGGGTCAAATCCTCTGTTTCTCGGAGAAAAGTGGGCGGTCTTTACCCGCCCCCAGCCCCGAAAACAAGGGGCAAGCGCCAATTTCACGCCGCTGTCACAGTGCGTCCCCTGCCCTCATGCAGGTCAAGACCGCGCTCGAACCAGCCCATAACCGGGTCATCGGCTGATAGCATCGACAGCCGGGTTGTGACCTGCCTTTCGCGAAGAGTTTGGATCGCATTTCACAACAGATTGTCGCGACGATCAAAATCAGGAATACCCATGGCCGTCATCATTTAGAGCATGGCCGCTTCAAGGTTGTATTAACTGTACTTCAGCACCTCATAATAAGTCCACCCAATACTGCTGAAAATTCAAGCTATTTTAAAATCTTTGAATGCATAACGCCACAACAGCCGCGGCCGGACAGGGCTGACGCAGCGAGGGACGGTTATGCAGAATGCAACCAGAAACGCAGTGCAGAACGAGGGCGCACGCCCCGCTCCTGCCACTGAGGCGCAAAAAATCGCGCAGCATATGGCGCGGCTTAACATCGCGAGCCTGCCGCGAAATTACGAACTTTTCTATGAAGCGGTCGCCGGTCACAATGCAGCGCTCGCCAGCGACATTGCCGCGCTCGGTTCCCATCCGCAGCAGGCGAAGCTCGATGCGCTCGGCCTGCAACATCGTCTCGTCAGCCATTGCGGGATTGCCGCAGAAGCCGCCGGCAGCGAAGCGGGCAAGCTTCTGCTCGAAGCCGCAGAACATCTTTCCGAAAGCCTCCAGCAGAAACGCTCCTTTTCACGCGCCGCTGAAGCCCTGCTGCAGTCGATTTCCGGCAGTGGCGACCGGGGCATCGGATCTCTTATAAGCGAGATGGGAATATCTCGCGGCCTCGCTTAAGAGCGTCCTTTCCTCCGAAACCGAACTCGAAGCAAAGCTGAAAGCCGCCGCCGAGCGGATCGAGACGCTGGAGCGCGGAATGGCCGCCGCGCAATCGGCATCGGTGACCGATGCGCTAACCGGCCTGCCAAACCGCATCGCGCTGACCAAGGCAATCAACGAACTTTACGAGCGCGAGGAAGGTGCGGCGGGCAGTGCTTTGATCATGGTCGATATCGACGATTTCAAGCAAGTGAACCAGAAATACGGCCTGCCGGCCGGGAACAAGCTGATCAAGAAGCTCGGCGGCCTCTTCCGCAAGTCCATCAAGAAGAACGATCTCGTCTCGCGCATCGAAGGCGACGAGTTCGGCTTCCTCTTTGCCAATGTCGGCATGCGCGATGCCGTGGCGATTGCCGAGCGACTGCGCAATTCGGTGGAAGACAACATGGTCTTCGCGACTTCCGAAGGTGGGCCGGGCAAGCTTACCATTTCGCTTGGCATCGCGCTGAGTTCCGATGCGGCGACGCCGGCACAGCTTCAGGCCAATGCCCGCGTCGCTCTTCTTGCCGCCCAGTCCAACCGCCGCCAGCCGGTGCAGGCTTTTGGGCGCTAGCCTTCGTCCGAGCGCTCTTGCCTTGATCGCGCGTTTCGGCCAAAACGCCGCGCATGATCACGATTACCGATATCTCTGCGCGCATAGCCGGGCGCCTTCTCCTCGACAATGCCAGCGTAACGCTCCCGGCGGGAACGAAGGCTGGCCTTGTGGGGCGCAACGGCGCGGGCAAATCCACGCTCTTCAGGATCATCACCGGCGATCTCGGTGCGGAGTCCGGCTCGGTTTCCATTCCGAAGAATGCCCGCATCGGCCAGGTGGCGCAGGAAGCTCCGGGCACGGAGGATTCGCTGATCGAAATCGTGCTCTCCGCCGATCGGGAGCGCGCCGCGCTGCTTGCCGAATCCGACACGGCGACCGATCCGCACCGTATCGCGGAAATCCAGATGCGCTTGGTCGATATCGACGCACATTCGGCCGAGGCGCGGGCCGCGAGCATTCTCGCGGGTCTCGGTTTCGACCGGGACGCCCAGCAGCGGCCGGCGTCCTCCTTTTCCGGCGGCTGGCGCATGCGCGTGGCTCTGGCATCGGTGCTGTTTGCCGAGCCGGACCTGCTGCTCCTCGACGAGCCGACAAACTATCTCGATCTCGAAGGCACGCTCTGGCTGGAAGACTATGTGCGGCGCTACCCGCACACCGTCATCGTCATCAGCCACGACCGCGACCTTTTGAACAACGCCGTCAATTCGATCATCCACCTCGACCAGAAGAAACTGACCTTCTATCGCGGTGGCTACGACCAGTTCGAGCGCCAGAAGGCCGAGGCCGACGAACTGCAGATGAAGGCTAAGGCCAAGAACGAGGCGGCGCGCAAACACCTGCAGAGCTTCATCGACCGTTTCAAGGCCAAGGCGTCCAAGGCACGCCAGGCGCAGAGCCGCGTCAAGGCGCTCGAGCGCATGGGCACCGTCGCTGCGGTGATCGAAGATCACGTGCAGCCGATCACTTTCCCCGAGCCGGAAAAACAGCCCGCCTCGCCGATCGTGGCGATCCAGGGCGGCGCGGTCGGCTACGAGCCCGGCAAGCCGATCCTCAAGAGCATCAGTCTTCGGATCGACAACGACGATCGCATCGCGCTGCTCGGCTCCAACGGCAACGGCAAATCAACCTTCGCGAAATTCATCGCCGGCCGGCTCTTGGCCGAAAGAGGCGAAATCAAACTCGCGCCGAACCTGAAGATCGGCTTCTTCGCGCAGCACCAGCTCGACGACCTCGTCCCGGCCGAGACGCCCGTCGAGCATGTGCGCCGGCTGATGCCGACCGAACCCGAGGCAAAGGTGCGTGCCCGCGTCGCGCAGATGGGACTTGCGACGGAAAAGATGTCGACCGCTGCCAAGGATCTTTCCGGTGGCGAGAAGGCGCGTCTGCTGATGGGCCTTGCCGCCTTCCATGCGCCGAACCTTCTGATCCTCGACGAGCCCACCAACCACCTCGACATCGACAGCCGCCGGGCGCTGATCGAGGCCCTCAACGACTACGAGGGCGCCGTCATTCTCATCTCGCATGACCGCCATCTCATCGAGGCGACAGTCGATCGCCTCTGGCTGGTCAACAACGGCACGGTTTCGAATTTCGAAGGCGACTTGGAAGACTATCGCAACATCGTCGTTTCCTCTGGCAAGAAGAAGGACGAAAAGCCCGAGCCGGGTGAAGAAGCTTCCTCCAAGGCCGATCAGCGCAAGGCGAATGCCGGCAAGCGCGCCTCGCTTGCGCCCCTCAAGAAGAAGATCAACGAAATCGAATCCTTGACGGCAAAGCTCGAGAAACAGATTCAAGCCCTCGATGCGGAGCTTGCCGATCCGGCCCTCTACGAAAAGACGCCGGCGAAGGCGACGGAGAAGGCCAGGCAGCGCGCCGAGGCGGCATCGAAGCTCACAACGGCCGAGGAACAGTGGCTCGAGCTTTCGGCCGAATACGAGGACGCCATGGCGGGCTAGCCAGCCCGTTTGCCTACGAAATATCCCAACTGGTCGAAGCAACGTCGTTCAAGACGTGACAACGCGGCTTGCCCGGCGGTAACATTCTGATAAAACACCGCGCAATAAATCATACTTTTGAGCGAAACACCGAACGCGAGCTTTATCCCATGTCACCCATCAATCTCGCCATCGTCGGCGTCGGCAAGATCGTCCGCGACCAGCACCTTCCCTCGATCGCCAAGAACCCCGACTTCAAGCTCATCGCGACGGCGAGCCGCCATGGCACGGTCGAAGGTATCCCAAGCTTCACCAGCATCGAGGCCATGCTGGACGCCGTGCCGGCGATCGACGCCGTATCGCTGTGCATGCCACCGCAGTATCGATACGAGGCCGCCCACAAGGCGCTTTCCGCTGGCAAGCATGTCTTCCTCGAAAAGCCGCCGGGGGCCACATTGAGCGAGGTCGCCGACCTCGAAGCGCTGGCAGCCCAAAAGGGTCTTTCGCTTTTTGCAAGCTGGCACTCGCGCTACGCCGCCGCTGTCGAAGCTGCAAAAGCCTTCCTGGCGTCGACGACGATCAAAAGCGTCCACGTCATCTGGAAAGAGGACGTGCGCCACTGGCATCCGAACCAGGATTGGATCTGGCAGGCAGGCGGCCTCGGCGTTTTCGATCCCGGCATCAATGCGCTGTCGATCGTCACCCATATCCTGCCAAAGGCGATCTTCCTGACAGGCGCGACACTGGAATTCCCGGAAAACCGAGACGCGCCGATTGCCGCCGATCTGCACTTCAAGAACGCCGATGATGTCCCTGTTCGCGCCGAATTCGACTGGCGCCAGACCGGCAAGCAGAGCTGGGATATCATTGCTGAGACGGCAGCCGGAACGATGGAGCTTGCGGAAGGCGGCTCGAAGCTTTCCGTCAATGGCGAGCTGAAATTCTCCGCTCCGGAAGAGGAATATCCTCAGCTCTACCGGCGCTTTGCGGAAATCGTCAAGGCGGGCAAATCCGACGTCGATCTCGCGCCGCTCCGCCATGTCGCCGACGCCTTCATGCTCGGCAAGCGCAAATTCGTGGAAGCATTCCACGACTGAGCCTAAAAAGGCGGCGATCAAATGATGAGTCAGGAGGGTGGACATGGCCGAGAACAAACCGGAGATGACCGCCCTCCTCAAGGAAGTCGCCGAGAGCCCGAAGCGCGACAACAGCGCCTACCACGCAGCGATGGCCGAAGCCCGCCAGGCATTTGAGACGGCCGAGGGCGCGCTCGGCGGTCGCGTCAAGGTGAAGACCAAAGCCAAGCTGAAACGTAATGGCGATTATGTCGTGAAGTGGACGTTCAAGCGCGCCGACTGACATTTGAGCGGACGGTCAGGCAACAAAGATCGGCCCGCAGGCTCAGGCCTTCTTCTCCCAGCGTCCCTCGGGGGTCTGCTGCCAATAGGTGAGGTTGTGCCCCTCGCCTTTTAACTTCTTCCATTGGGCGCGAGCGCCTTCGAGCTGTTCCTGGTCATATCCATCGAACATGAAGACGATGCGGTCATAGGCATCGACCGGCGGCGGCTCGGCGCCGTCGACAATAAAACGCACGGTCGCGGCATTGGCATTTCCGGCGGATGCCGTGAGCAGCACCGGCTGGTCTTCGGCAAGTTCGGCCTCGTCCGTGCCGTGCGGCAGAAAGCTGTCTTCACGGAAAGTCCAGAGATGCGCGTCAAGCGCATCCCTTCGAGCCGCTTCCTGCACCTGGATCGCAACACGCCAGCCCCGCTCGACGCTCTTGTCGACGAGCGGGGGCAGCGCGTCCTCCAACTTGGATTCGGTCAGGTGATAGAACAGGACTTCCGTCATCTCGGCGATCAGGCTTCGTAACTGTCGCGTACCAAGCGGTCCAGCAGGCGAACGCCGAAGCCGGAGGCCCAGGACTGGTTGATCTCATCCTGAGGCGATCCGATTGCGGTGCCGGCGATATCGAGATGTGCCCAGGGCGTCTCCTGCACGAAGCGCTTGAGGAAGTGCGCAGCCGTGATCGAACCCGCGTAACGGCCGCCGGTGTTCTTCATGTCGGCGAATTTGCTGTCGATCATCTTGTCGTATTCCTTGCCGAGCGGCATGCGCCAGACCCTCTCGCTTGTGGAGGTGCCGGCCGCCGTCAGCTGCCCGGCCAGGTCATCGTCGTTCGAGAACAGACCGGCATGGACATTGCCGAGCGCTACCATGATCGCACCCGTCAGCGTCGCAAGGTTGATCATGAACTTCGGCTTGAAGCGGTCGTTGCAATACCAAAGCGCGTCGCAGAGCACGAGACGGCCTTCGGCGTCGGTATTGATGACCTCGATCGTCTGGCCCGACATCGAAGTGACGATATCCCCCGGGCGCTGAGCATTGCCGTCCGGCATGTTTTCGACGAGACCGATGATGCCGACGGCGTTGACAGCAGCCTTGCGGGCGGCAAGCACATGCATGAGACCCGTGACGGCGGCAGCACCACCCATATCGCCCTTCATGTCTTCCATGCCTGCCGCCGGCTTGATGGAGATGCCACCGGTATCGAAGACGACCCCCTTGCCGATGAAGGCGACCGGCTTGTCCTTGGCCTTGCCACCCTTCCACTGCATGACGGCGAGGCGCGGCGGGCGGGCGGAACCCTGAGCGACGCCGAGCAACGCACCCATCCCGAGACGCTTCATTTCGCGCTCGGTCAGGATTTCGACCTCAACGCCGAGCTTTTCGAGCTCCTTTGCCCTTGCCGCGAACTCGACCGGGCCGAGGACATTTGGGGGTTCGTTGACGAGATCGCGGGCGAGGTTGACGCCATCGGCGACAACCTCGGAATCTGCAAAGGCCTTCTTCGCACCGCCCGCGTCATTGGTAACGATCGTTACCTTGACTGTCTTGCCGTTTGCCGCGTCGTCGTCATCGCCCTTCTTCGTCTTGTAATTGTCAAAATTGTAGGCCCGCAGCAGCATTCCGAGCGCGAAATCCGCAGCAGTCTTTCCGTCGACGGTAACGCCTGGGGCATCAACGAAGATGGTTGCCTTATCAACACCCTTGACCTTCGAGGCAGCCGTGCCGCCTGCCTTCAGCCAGTCATGAGCCGCAAGCTCTGCGGCCTTGCCGAGACCGACGACGACGATGCGATCGGCGTGAGAGCCTTCAGGGGCGACAAGATCAAGCGCGCTCATCGATTTGGCGGCGAATTTCGCAATTTTCGCAGCCTTGGCAATGATGCCCGCCGGGTCGGCAATTTCAGCTCCCGCCGCCAAATCGGACTCGCTGGCTTTCAAAAGAATTGTCAATCCGCCGCGGATCTGCGCCGACTTTGAAAATGAAATATCGAATTTGGCTGACATGTTTTCTCCATTCGGATTCTTCAGAATCCTATCCGGCGCGATAATTTCGGGTTTTAGCGCCTAAAACAAGGCTTGATCACGAGGCATGGACAAATCCGCTGTGCCGAGTCAAAAAGCCAGCGCCTCGATGCAGCGCAGCAAAACATGAAAAGAAGTCCAACGTGAAGTCCGCTACCGAGAACCAGCTATTAAGGCCCAAGATTCGCCTTCCCAGGACGGCGGCCGGTAGTTTCGTCGCCCTCTTCTCTCTCTGGTGGGTGCTGCTTGTCGTATTCCATGCCTTCCCGCAGATCGACATCGCCGCGTCCCGGTATTTCTTCGTTGTTGACACCTGCAAGAGCTCCAATGTCGCCGCGCAGATCTGCGGGCACTTCCCCTCCCGTCAGACGGCATTTCTGGATATCCTCAGAACAATCTTCTTCCGGCTGCCGTATGTCGTCGCGATCGGGATGCTCATCATGCTGATTGCATGTTACGGACATCATGGCGCGACGTTCAACGCGCTTCGGGCTCGGAACCTCAAAATCGCTCTGACGTCTCTGCTGTTGGGGCCGGGCCTGATCGTGAACCTCATACTCAAGGAGCATTCGGGCCGGCCGAGGCCTATCAGCACACTCGACTTCGGCGGCACACTCGATTTCATGCAGGCCGGATCCTTTGCCGGAAAATGCCTGTCGAACTGCTCGTTTGTCTCCGGAGAGGCCGCGAGCGCCGGCTGGCTCCTCTGCCTCCTCGTGCTGATACCGCAGCCGGCACGCACCGGGCTGTTTCTGCCGATTTTGGCAATCTCGATTCTCACGCCGCTGATGCGGCTGGCCTTCGGCGCGCACTTCCTTTCCGATGTCGTGCTCGGTTGGCTGCTGGCTGTGGTTGTTTTCGCTGGCGTCTTTGCGCTAGCCGATTCATCACACCGCGCAAAAAATTCTGAAATTTGAATGAAATTATGACGGCTGGTTGTCGCAAAAGCGCGGCAAAGAGCTTAGATGGTTCCAGCTGCGGTGCGTCCGCATCGCTTGTGTGTTCAAGGGCCGGCATGAAACTACTAGAGATCTACATATTGCGGCGCGTCGGCCAGATGTTCCTCGTAGCGCTCCTTCCTGTACTCGCTATCATCTGGACCACCCAAGTGCTGCAACGCATCAACCTGGTCACAGATAGCGGCCAGTCGATCGGCTCGTTCGCCATGCTTGCGACATTCATCCTGCCGTCGATCATTCCCATCGTGCTGCCGTTCGCCGTCGTGATCGGCGTCACACAAACGCTGACGACGATGAACAATGATTCGGAACTGGCCGTCATCGATGCGGCCGGCGCCAAGAGGGACGTGATCATCCGCCCGATCCTCGTGCTCGCGGCGCTCATCAGCGTGTTCTCCTTCCTGGTCGACAACGTCGTTGAACCGAAAGCAAAGACCGCCGGACGCCAGATGATTGCAGCGGCCTACGCCGATCTTCTGTCCACCGTCATGGAAGAGAAGAACTTCCGCAAGATCGATGATGGGCTGTATGTCCAGATTTCGGAGCGGCTGGCTGGCCGCGTCCTGAAGGGCCTGTTCGTCGTCGACGAGCGCGATCCTACCGCCGATATGATTTACTATGCACGTGAAGGTGCCGTCGACGAGAAGGGCACCTCGCTCATCATGCGTGACGGCGAGGTTCAGCGCAAACCCCACGACGGCAATGTCTCGATCATCAGATTCGACTCATACTCCTTCGATCTGTCCGATCTGACCGAGAACCGCGGCCAGGCAACGCTGCGCGCCAGCGACCGCGACCTGGCTTTCCTGCTCAATCCGGATCCGACGGACAAAGACTATATTTCGAAGCCAGGAACATACAGCGCCGAACTCCACCGGCGGCTTACCGATTGGATTCTGCCTTTTGTCTTCGCGCTTATTTCACTGGCGATTGCGGGCGACGCACGGTCGCATCGCGAGGCGCGGCTGCATCCGATGGTAACGGCGCTTACTTTCGCCTTTGCACTGCGCTGGGCCTCCTTCTACGCGGCGAACCAGATTGACACCGATCCCTCTTATATCGGCGTTCTGTATGCGATTCCGATCGTGAGCGCCGTCTTAGCAATCCTCTCGTTCAACCTGCACAAGCGTCTTTCCGTTCCAGCCGCGGTGAGCGAGCGCGCGGCCAGCATCTGGCAGAAGATCGAACGGCTGCTGCCGTCCGCGGCTCAAGGCAAGACACCCGGAGGGCGTTCATGATTTTCGGCACTCTGGGGCGCTATTTCTTGCGCCGGTATCTTGCGATTACGATCTGGTTCTTCCTGGGCGTGATCTCGATCGTCTTCCTCATTGATTTCAGCGAAACGGCGGGACGAATGTCGGGCTTGCCCGGCTATACCGTCACCGGCGGCCTGCTGATGACTGCGGTCCGCTTGCCGCTCATCATCCAGCAGACGGTTCCATTCATTGCGCTTTTCGTCGGAATGACGGTCCTGATCGGCTTAAACCGCAAGTATGAGCTGGTGGTGGCGCGGGCGGCCGGCATTTCGGTTTGGCAGTTCATGTCTCCGTTCGTGCTTGGCGCCTTCCTCCTCGGCGTCCTGACGATGACGGTCATCAACCCGCTGGCGGCCTGGGGACAGCGGCAGGCGGCTTTGGTCGAAACCGACTGGCGCGGCCAGGAAAAAGCCTCGAGCAGCAAACCGCAGATCCCATGGCTCCGCCAGATCAGCGGAAAGGATGACGTCATCATCGGAGCGCGCACGATTCAAGAGAACGGAACGCTGCTGATCGATGCGGTTTTGATCCACTTCGATTCGAGCGGACATGTCATCCTGCGCCAGGATGCAGCATCGGCGAAATTGGAAAATGGTTACTGGCTTCTTAAGAACGTTGTCGAACGCCGGCCGGGCGAAATCGCCCTTCGCAAGGAAACCGTCGAACTTCGCACCAATTTGAAGCAGGATTTCGTTCGGGAACGCCTGACGGCGCCTGAAACCATTGCTTTTTTTGATCTTTCCCATCGAATCGCAATCGCCAAATCCTTTGGCATACCGACGAAGGCGCTGGAGACGCAATTCCACTCATTGTTGTCCCAACCGTTGCTGCTTGTCGCGATGACTCTCATTGCTGCAACAGTGTCTCTAAAATTTAGCCGGTTCAACCAGTCGAGGTCGGTGATTCTGGGTGGAATCCTTTCAGGCTTCGTGCTTTATGTGGTCACGGCGCTTGTTAGAGCGTTTGGAAGCAGCGGAGTCGTGCCGCCTTTCGTGGCGGCTTGGATTCCTGTAGTCGTCGCGTTGGCTCTCGGCGCAACGATTCTGCTTCATCAGGAGGACGGCTAGTGGCGGCAGGCGACCGCAAGACTTTTAGTAAACAGATGGTTGCCCTGCTGGCCGGGGCGACTCTGGTTAGCTATTCGGGAACCATTCCTGCCGCCTTCGCGCAACAGAGCACGACGGTGGGAAGGCTGCAGCCGAAGATCGATCCCAACGCGAAAATGATCCTTTCGGCGAATGAGCTGGTCTACAACAGAGACCAGCAGATCGTTTCGGCCGTCGGAGGCGTGCAGATCAATTACGCCGGCTACAAAATGGTGGCCCAGCGCGTGGAATACAACCAGCAGACGCGCCGGATGATGGCGATCGGCAATGTCGAGCTGATCAGCCCCGATGGCAACCGCATGTATTCCGACAAGATCGACGTGACAGACGACTTTGCCCAAGGCTTCGTCAGCGCGCTGCGCATCGAGACCACGGACAATACGCGCATCGCGGCCGAAAGCGGCCAGCGCGTCGACGACAATTTGATGATCCTCAACAAGGGCGTCTATACGGCGTGCCTTCCCTGCGCCGAACACCCCGAGCGGCCACCTTTCTGGCAGGTAAAGGCCGAGCGCGTTATTCAGAACGGCGAGAAGCATACGATCCGCCTGGAAAAAGCGCGCTTCGAACTGCTTGGCAAGCCAATCGCTTTCCTTCCGTGGATCGAGGTTCCGGACCAGACCGTGAAGCGGAAGTCGGGATTCCTGTTCCCGACCTTCAGTACGTCGCAGAATCTCGGATTCGGCGTTACCGTCCCGTATTATTACGTCTTCTCGCCGAGCGCGGACGTCACGGTTAACGGCACCGGCTATACGACCCAGGGCTTCCTTCTGGACGCCGAGTTCCGTCAGCGGTTTGAAAATGGCACGCACACGCTGCGCGTTGCCGGGATAGACCAACTGAGCCCGCAAACCTTTACTGAGGGCACAAGCGACCACGAGGCCGATGGCCGCGCAATGATCGGGTCTCAGGCAGAGTTCAAGATCAATCCCCGCTGGACGTTCGGCTGGGATGTCATGGCGCAGACCGACAACAACTTCTCGCGTACCTATAAGCTCCAAGGCTTCGATGAAACGACCCACACCAACCAGGTTTACCTGACAGGTCTCGGCAAGCGGAATTATTTCGACATCCGCTCGTTCTACTTCGATGTGCAGGATGCCGATCCGGACAGCGAGGAAGAAAAGCAGCAGGCGATCGTCTATCCGGTGATCGACTATCACGCGGTCGCTCCGCAGCCGCTCGCGGGTGGCGAACTTTCGCTCGACGTCAACTTCACGAATATATCGCGCACGCACGACAGCTTTTTCGACAACCCTGTGGGCGAAAACCGCTTCCCGGGGCTCAAGGGCCAGACGTCCCGCTTGACCGGCGAATTGGAATGGAAGCGCACTTTCGTGACACCTCAGGGCGTCCTTCTTACGCCTCTCGTTGCAGCACGAGGCGACGCGCTCGCGCTCAACATGGACGATCCCAATTCTCTTGCCCCTTACGATGGCAATTTCGACGATGGCGACGCTGCAACGCGCGGGATGATCACTGCCGGCCTGGAGGCACGTTATCCAATCCTGATGACGACGGCCAACAGCACGCACGTCTTTGAACCGATAGCGCAAATCTACGCGCGTCCCGACGAGCCCTTGGCGGGTGCCCTGCCGAATGAGGACGCGCAGAGCTTCGTCTTTGACGCCACGACGCTCTTCGAGCGTGACAAGTACTCGGGCTATGATCGCATCGAGGGCGGAACGCGGGCCAATATCGGCTTCCAGTACACCGGGACGTTCGATAACGGCTACAAGCTTCACGGCATTTTCGGGCAATCCTATCAGCTCGCCGGCCAGAACTCGTTTGACACGGACGATCTCGTCAATGCCGGCGCCAATTCCGGCCTTGAGACGACCCGTTCCGACTATGTCGGTCTTGGCGGCATCGAAACGCCGCAGGGTCTTTCTTTCGCCGCGTCCTACCGTCTGGATGAGAAGGATCTCTCCTTCCGCCGCGGCGATCTCACGACCGGCTTCCAGAACGATACGTTCCAGAGCCAGCTTCTCTACACCCATATTTCCGCTCAGCCGGACTACGGGTTTGCCGAAGACAGCGACGAAATCCAAGCCAAGGGACGGATCAGGTTCAAGGATTATTGGTCCGTCTTCGGGGGTATTGCCTGGGACCTCAACAACGATGTCGTCAGCAGAAAGACCCTTGGTCTCTCCTACGAAGACGAGTGCACGATCTTCACGATCGCCTATACTTCGAAGCGCGATACGTCCGACGAATCGGCAAGCGACTGGACCATCGGAGCCAGACTTACGTTCCGTACCCTGGGCGATGTGAACATCGGATATTCCGGCGATATCGAAAAGAATATCTACAACAATTGATTAGTATTTGAGCGGCGAAGGAAAGCGGGCCTTTCTTTCGCCGCAACACTATGCAGGACATTGCCGTCAATTGGGTTATGAGGCATAGGAGTGTCGCTTAGGAACGGCTCTCCGGCGACCTCGGCAAAGCTGTACTTGCTGCCGCAGCGTCTATGGGAAGGACTGGCTTATGATTGGCGCAGGAAAGACTGTCACATCTCTGTTGGCTGGAGCTGCATTATGCGCGCTCGCGGCGCTCATTCAGCCGCAGGGCGGCTCGGCATTTGCGGCCAGCGAGGTTAAAGCCGTCGTGAATGGCGTTGCGCTTACATCAGGCGATATCGCAAAACGCCAGGCGTTCCTGCGTCTCCAGCATCAGAAAGCCGATGCGAAGGCTGCTGAAGAATCGCTGGTCGATGAGACACTGAAACGGCAGGAAGTCTCGCGCGTGCGAATGTCCGTCTCCAAAGAAGACGTCGATGCCTCCTTCGCGCGCTTTGCGTCCGGGAATAAGCTCACGACCGAGCAGCTCACGCAGATTCTCACCCAGGCCGGCGTCGGCGTCGATCACTTCAAGCAGTTCATTGCCGTGCAAATGAGCTGGCCGCGCGTCGTCAACGCGCGATATGGCTCGAGTGCACGCATGTCGAGCAGCGATCTTGTCAGCCGCATGATGGAGAACAACAAGCAGAAGCCGGTTACCACCGAATATATGCTGCAGCAGATCATCTTCGTGGTGCCGCAATCGAAGAAGGGCATCACGGCCAAGCGCAAGAGCGAAGCCGAAGCATCGCGTTCGAAGTATCCGGGTTGCGACCAGGCGAAGGTGTTTGCTGCAACAATGCGTGATGTGTCCGTCCGCGACCTTGGCCGCATGCTGGCACCTGAGATTCCGGCCGACTGGAAACCATTGGTCGAACAGGCAAAGGGCAACACCACGGCGACACGGGTGACCGACAAGGGTGTGGAGTATCTCGCTATCTGCAGCCAGCGCGAAGTGTCGGATGACACGGCCGCCGAGATCATGTTCCGCCAAGAGGACCTCGACAAGGCGAAGGCAAACAAGACCGCGCCAGGAAACGAGAACGCCACCAAATACTTGGACGAGCTGCGCAAGAAGGCGCAGATCATCTACCGCTGATCGCCGTGTCTACCCCGTTTTTGCGCCCGCTTGCACTGACGCAGGGAGATCCGGCCGGGATCGGCCCGGACATCACGTTGATGGCCTGGCTGAGGAGGCGTGAGCTCGGTCTGCCACCTTTCTTTCTGATCGGTGATCCCGATGTGCTGTTGGTGAGGGCGCGGCAGCTCGATCTTTCCGTCGCAATAGCCGAAGCGAGTGCGGCGACGGCCGCCGATGTTTTTGTCGATGCGCTGCCCGTCCTGCCCGTTGCCGCCGGCGTCCAAGTGGCCGCGGGCGAACCGCATGTCGCGACAGCGCCGGGCACGATTGCCGCAATTGAAACGGCCGTGTCGCTGGTCCTCAAGGGCGAGGCCGCGGGGGTTGTTACCAACCCCATCGCAAAATCCGTTCTCTACGAGGCCGGCTTTAAGTTTCCCGGACACACCGAGTTTCTAGCCGACCTCGCCGCCCGCGCGACCGGCAAGCCGGTCAGACCGGTCATGATGCTTGCGGGTCCCAAGCTGCGGGCGATCCCGGTTACCATTCATATCCCGATCAGGGACGTGCCCCAGGCGCTCAGCGGCGATTTGATCGCGGAAACCTGCCGCATCGCGCATGCCGAGCTCAGGCAGCGCTTCGGCATAGAGAGGCCGCGCCTCGCAGTCGCCGGTCTCAATCCGCATGCCGGCGAAAGCGGCACGATGGGGCGCGAGGACGAAGACATCATCTATCCCGCCATTGAACTTCTGCGTTCCGAAGGCATCGACGCCATTGGCCCCCTGCCCGCGGATACCATGTTCCACGACGAGGCACGCGCCCGGTACGATGTCGCGATCTGCATGTATCACGACCAGGCGCTGATTCCCGCAAAGGCACTGGGCTTCGACGATTCCGTCAACGTGACGCTCGGGCTGCCTTTCGTGCGGACTTCGCCGGATCACGGGACGGCCTTTGGTATTGCCGGCAAAGGCATTGCGCGTGAGCAGAGCCTGATTGCAGCCCTGAAGCTTGCAGCCCAACTCAGCCGGTCGGCGGAACAGCGCTGATGGCCGCACTTGATGGCCTGCCGCCGCTTCGCGACGTGATTCAGCGTCACGGCCTTGATGCACGCAAGGCTCTTGGCCAGAACTTTCTTCTCGATCTCAACCTGACGCAGAAGGTGGCGCGCACCGCTGGATCTCTCGAAGGCTCTACCGTCTTCGAGGTCGGGCCTGGGCCCGGCGGGCTGACGCGCGCCATCCTGGCGCTGGGTGCGAGAAAAGTGATCGCCGTCGAGCGCGATCCGCGCTGCCTGCCCGCGCTGGCGGAAATATCGGATCATTATCCCGGCAGGCTTGATGTGCTCGGTGGTGACGCGCTGAAGACCGATTTCGAGGCGCTGGCGCCTGCAGGACCAGTCAAGATCATTGCCAATCTTCCGTACAACGTCGGCACGCAGCTGCTCGTGAACTGGCTGTTGCCAAAGCAATGGCCGCCGTTCTGGGAATCCCTGACGCTGATGTTCCAAAAGGAAGTCGGCGAGCGGATCGTCGCGGAACCGGGCGACGACCACTACGGCCGGTTGGGCGTTCTCTGCGGCTGGCGCACCGATGCCCGGATGGCCTTCGACGTCTCCCCGCAGGCCTTCACGCCACCGCCGAAGGTAACGTCCACGGTGGTGCATCTGACGCCGAAGGCAAACCCGATCCCCTGCGCCGTCGCCAATCTCGAGAAGGTCACGCAGGCGGCGTTCGGCCAGCGGCGCAAGATGCTGCGCCAGAGCCTCAAGCCGCTTGGCGGCGAGAACCTGCTGAACAAGGCAGGCATAGATCCGCAACGCCGCGCCGAAACCCTCTCGGTCGAAGAATTCTGCCTGCTTGCGAATTCGCTTTAGAGAACCGGTGTCTCTTCCAACAGTTTGCTGACGAAATCGAAAACGCCGTGCCGCCGGTCGCGGCGCAGACGCTCGGCCTTTACGATCGACTGGACCGCATCGAAGGCTGCCTCGAGATCGTCATTGACGATCACATAGTCATATTCCCGCCAATGCGCGATTTCAGCGCGGGAATTAGCCAGACGGCGTGCAATCACGTCTTCGGAATCTTCAGCGCGCCGGTGAAGCCGCGACTGCAATTCGGTCATCGTCGGCGGCAGAACGAAGATGGAAACGACATCCGCTGACATCTTCTCCTGCAGCTGCAAGGCGCCTTGCCAGTCGATGTCAAAAAGCATGTCCCGCCCCTCAGCCATCGCCGCTTCCACCGGCTCGCGCGGAGTGCCGTAAAAATTGCCGTGCACTTCGGCCCATTCCAGCAGCGCATCGGAATCGCGAAGCCGCTCGAACTCGCGGATGCTGATGAAATGATAATGAATGCCGTCGACTTCGCTCGGGCGCCGCGGACGCGTTGTCACGCTGACGGAAAGGCCGATCTGGCTGTCCTGCGCCAGCAGCGTCCTTGCGATGGTCGATTTGCCTGCGCCGGACGGCGACGAGATGACGAGCATCAGACCGCGGCGAGCGATCGGAACGGGCGAGGATTTCGCCGGCTTCATGTCCTACTCCAGATTCTGGACCTGTTCGCGGAACTGGTCGATGACGACTTTCAGTTCGATGCCGGCGGCAGTGACCGCCGCCGCATTCGACTTCGAACAGATGGTATTCGATTCACGGTTAAATTCCTGTGCAAGGAAATCGAGCTTGCGGCCAACCGGACCGCCGCGCCCTAACAGATCACGTGCCGCCGCGACATGCGCCCTCAGCCGGTCGATCTCCTCGCTGACGTCGGCCTTGGTGGCGAGCAGCGCGGCTTCCGCATGCAACCTGTCCCTGTCGAGCGTGCCCGCGCCGTCCATCAACAAGGCAATCTGCGCTTTGATCCGTGCCGAAATTTCCTGCGGCGTGCGCGAAGGGTCGCGTTCAATGGCATGCGCCAGGTTCTCGATGGTCGAAACGTGATTGAGCAGCACGCGGGACAGCGCAGCCCCCTCCTGCTCGCGCATGAGCTTGAGGTCGGAAAGAGCCGTCAGCAGGCCTGTCGCGATATCCGCATCGCGCGCGGCAATCTCTTCCGCGCTATCCTCGGTCTCGCGAAACTCGACGAGCCCGCGGATGGACAGAAGCGTGTCCAGGCGCAGCGGCTCGGGATCGATAATCCCGGCAAGCTGATCGCGCAGCGCAAGCACGTTCGCCAACGTTTCCTGATTGAGGACCGCCTCGAAACGGTTCTCGCCCGCCGAAACCGAGAGATTGGCCTGCATGTTGCCGCGGCTGAACTGCTCGCCCGCGACACGGCGCACATCGGTTTCCATGCGCTCGAGACCGGGTGGCAAGCGAAGCCTGAGGTCGAGCCCCTTACCGTTGACCGACCGCAATTCCCAAGCCCAGCGCCAGCGGCCGCTCGTACCCTCGCGCCGCGCAAAACCGGTCATGGACTGCAAAGCCATCCGAGCCTCCGAAATCAGTTTGTCTTTTTCTTCTGTTGAGCAGGTTCGTCGGCTTGCGCCGATCCTGGCTGGCCGTCAACCGCGATATTCGGGTCGCTCCCTTTTTCGGCCTGGAGCTTACGCCAGCGCTTTACATTGGCGTTATGCTCGTCAAGTGTCGCCGCGAAAACATGCCCTCCCGTGCCATCGGCAACGAAATAGAGGTCTGCCGATTTCCACGGGTTGGCGACTGCTTCCAGCGCGTCGCGGCCAGGATTTGCGATCGGCGTCGGCGGCAGGCCCTTGATCGCGTAGGTATTGTAGGGCGTCTCTTTCTTCAGATCCGACTGATAGATCGGGCGGTCAGCCGGCTTGCCGTCCCCGCCGAAAAGACCGTAGATGATCGTCGGATCCGACTGCAGCCGCATGCCCTTGCTGAGGCGGTTCAGGAAAACGGATGCGACATGCGCCCGCTCGTCGGGAACACCGGTTTCCTTCTCGACGATCGAAGCGAGCGTGACGAACTCCTCCTTCGACTTCAATGGGACCGAAGGATCGCGCTTCTCCCAGATCTGATCCACGAGTTTTGTCTGCGCCGCGGCCATCTGGTCGATGATCTCGGTGCGCTTCGTGCCGCGGGAGAACTTGTAGGTATCCGGGCGCAGGCTGCCCTCCGGCGGAAGCGCCGTCGGCACTTCGCCTTCGAGGACGGCATCCTCGCCCATGCGGTTGAACATCTGACGGACTGTCAGCCCCTCCGGGAAGGAGATCGAATAGAGGATCGATTTGCCGGACTTCAGCAGTTCCATGATGTCGTTCATGGAGGCCTTGGCCTTGATTTCGTACTCACCGGCCTTGAGGCTCTCGCCGTCCTTCAGGCGAGTGGCTGTCAGGTAGCGGAAGATACGAGCATCGGAGATGATGTTGTTGCGCTCAAGATTGGAGGCAATTTCCGAAAGGCCGGCCCCGTTGCGCACAATGAAATTGGTGTTCGTCTCCAGCGGACCGGGGTCCTGATAGCTGGAGATTGCATAATAAAAGGCGAAGATGCCGGCAGCGCAGGCAAGCACCACCATCGTCATGAGGAAGTTCAGGAAGATGATGACCTGGCTGCGCGCTTTCTTGGAACGCTTCGGCGGCTCCGGAACACGCTCAGGACGCAGCGCTTCGTTGGGCGACTTCGGAATGATCCGCCCGTTTTGCGCCGGCTGGCCGCTCTGGTCTGCCGATTCGTTGCTGTGGTTCGTATCGCTCACGGCAATCCTCTAATTTCGCCTATCCGCTGTTTTAAGAAGCAATACGGCAAAAAACAGGTGGCAGCACTTTTTCGAAAGACGCTGGCACCCCTACTCCCGCAGCCTCAAAAACCGCGTTCAAGCTGTATAGCGGCGCAGCACCAGCGATGCATTCGTACCGCCGAATCCGAAGGAATTCGACAGTGCCACATTGATCTCTCGCTGACGAGCCTTGTGCGGAACAAGATCGATAGCGGTTTCCCGTTCGGGATTATCCAGATTTATCGTCGGCGGTGCAACGTTGTCACGGATCGCAAGCGTTGCAAAGATCGCTTCGATCGCGCCGGCCGCACCCAGCAAATGGCCGGTAGCAGACTTCGTCGAAGACATCGAGATCCCGGACGCCGCATTGCCGACGAGACGCTCGACGGCCCCGAGCTCGATCGTATCGGCCATGGTCGAGGTGCCGTGGGCGTTGATGTAATCGATATCGGCAGCCGTCAGCCCGGCGCGTTTCAGCGCCATGGCCATGCAACGCTGCGCGCCCTCACCATCTTCCGACGGCGCGGTGATATGGTACGCGTCGCCCGAGAGACCGTAACCGACGATTTCTGCATAGATCTTCGCGCCGCGCGCCTTGGCATGTTCCAGCTCTTCTAGGACGACGATCCCGGCGCCCTCGCCCATGACGAAGCCGTCGCGGTCGCGATCGTAAGGACGCGACGCCTTCTGCGGATTGTCATTATGTTGCGTGGAAAGCGCCTTGCACGCGGCGAAGCCTGCGAGCGAGATACGGCTGACCGGCGATTCCGTGCCGCCCGCGAGCATCACGTCGGCATCGCCAAGCGCGATCAGACGGGCCGCATCGCCAATGGCATGTGCGCCGGTCGAGCAGGCCGTGACGACCGAATGGTTCGGTCCCCTGAGCTTGTGACGAATCGAAACCTGGCCGGATACGAGGTTGATCAAACGGCCGGGGATGAAGAACGGCGAGATCCGGCGCGGGCCCTTGTCGCGGAGCGTGTAGCCAGCCTCGACAATACCCTCGATGCCACCGATGCCGGAACCGATCAGGACGCCGGTCGCGATCTGGTCCTCATCGGCCTCCGGGTGCCAGTTGGCGTCGTTCAGCGCCATATCGGCGGCTGCCATGCCGTAGATGATGAAGGGATCGACCTTGCGCTGTTCCTTCGGCTCCATCCAATCATCGACGTTGAAGGTGCCCTCCGTGCCGTCACCGACAGGAATGCGGCAGGCGATCTTGGCGGGAAGATCCTCCACCTCGAATTCGGTGACGAGGCGAGCGCCGCTCTGGCTGGCGAGCAGCCGAGCCCAGGTGACTTCAGTTCCGCATCCCAAGGGTGATACCATGCCGGTACCGGTGATGACGACCCGTCTCATCGACAGCTTCCCCGCCTGTATTTTTTCACTTTGAATAAAGCAATGCACAAATAAAAAGGGCGGACTCATGGCCCGCCCTTTGAAAATCACTCAGGATTAAGCCTGAGCCTTTTCGATGAACTTTACTGCGTCGCCGACCGTCAGGATCGAGTCTGCTGCGTCGTCCGGAATTTCCACGCCGAATTCTTCTTCGAACGCCATAACCAGTTCGACCGTATCGAGGGAGTCAGCACCCAGATCGTCGATAAAGCTGGCGCCCTCGACAACCTTCTCGGCGTCGACGCCAAGATGATCAATAACAATTTTCTTTACGCGTTCTGCGATATCGCTCATGTCGGTTTCCTCGACCTTATATCCTGATCAGAATGCCTTCCGGCACCCCTATCCTGTTTCAGCCTTCGGCGCCCTCTGGCACTTTCGGCAAACTCGTTAGCCCGGGCTTCTAAGATGTTCCACGCTGGCAAAAACCCGCCGGTGCCTTGGTTTCCGGGACGACTGTGACAGTCATGGCCCGCTTAACACGGTTTATGTCTGCCGCAAAGCCTGAAAATCAACCCCGTTCGGTTGCTCAACACGCTATTCAACCGAAAAACGCGGACGGCGCCGGTTTTCCGTTTCAGATCATGGCCATGCCGCCGTTTACGTGCAGAGTCTGGCCTGTCACATACGCAGCTTCCGAGGAGGCGAGATAGGCAACGGCCGAAGCCACTTCGGCACCCGCGCCCATGCGCTTCATCGGGATTGCCCCCATGATCGCTTCCTTCTGCTTGTCGTTGAGCTTGCCGGTCATGGCGGATTCGATAAAGCCCGGAGCGACGCAATTGACCGTCACGTTACGGGTCGCGATCTCCTGGGCGAGCGACTTGGTGAAGCCGATCATGCCGGCCTTGGAGGCGCAGTAGTTGGCCTGGCCCGGGTTGCCGGTGACGGCGACCACCGAGGTGATGTTGATGATGCGGCCATAGCGGCGGCGCATCATCGGATGCGTCAGCTCGCGCGTCAGCCGGAACATCGCGGTAAGGTTCACCTCAATGACGCTGTCCCAATCCTCGTCGCTCATGCGCACGAAAAGGCCGTCCTTGGTGATGCCTGCGTTGTTCACCAGAATGTCGACGCCTTCGAGCTCGGCTTCCGCCTTGGCTCCGAGCGCCTTGACCTCGTCACGGTCGGAAAGGTTCGCCGGGAAGATCTTGACGCGATCGCCAAGCTCGCTCGCCAGCGCCTCAAGCTTCTCGACGCGGGTGCCGTGGAGTCCGACGATCGCGCCCTGCTTGTGCAGGATGCGGGCGATTTCCTCGCCGATGCCGCCGGATGCGCCGGTGACGAGAGCCTTGCGGCCGGAAAGATCGAGCATGGGGGCGTTCCTTATATCTGGTGAAACCAATCAGGCCATGAGGGCGGCGACGGCCGCGTCGATGTCGGCAGGCGTATTGACGGCGATGCCGTTGACGGTCTTGTCGATGCGGCGCGCAAGGCCTGTCAGAACCTTGCCGGTGCCAAGTTCATAAAGCGTCGTGACGTTGTTTACAGCAAACCATTCCACGGTTTCGCGCCAGCGGACCTGGCCGGTGACCTGCTCGACGAGCAGCGCCGAGATTTCGCCGGCGTCCGTCACCGGTGCGGCGCGGACATTGGCGATCAAGGGTACGATCGGATCGGACTTCTTCACTCCCGCGAGCGCTTCGCGCATCGCTTCTGCGGCGGGAGCCATCAGCTTCGAGTGGAAAGGCGCGGAGACCGGCAGTAGGATGGCGCGCTTGGCACCCTTGTCGGTCGCAAGGCCCGCAGCTCTCTCGACGGCCGCTTTTTCACCGGAGATCACCAGTTGGCCGCCGCCGTTATCGTTGGCGATCTGGCAGGAGCCGATAGCGGAAGCCTCTTCACATACAGCCAGTACGTCTGCATGCTCGAGGCCGATGATGGCCGCCATCGCACCGACGCCGACCGGAACGGCTGCCTGCATTGCATTGCCGCGAATGCGCAGCAGGCGCGCGGTGTCAGCGAGCGAGAAGGTGCCGGCGGCACAAAGCGCGGAATATTCGCCGAGCGAGTGGCCCGCGACGTAGGATACCTTCGACTTCAGATCGAGACCCTTCGCTTGAAGGACGCGAACGACGGCGAGCGATACCGCCATCAGCGCCGGCTGGGCGTTGGCCGTCAGCGTCAGCGTATCTTCCGGGCCTTCGAACATGATCGCAGAGAGCTTTTCGCCAAGTGCATCATCCACTTCATCGAAAACGGCACGGGCCTCGGCAAAGTTTTCCGACAGTTCCTTGCCCATACCGACGGCCTGGCTGCCCTGGCCGGGAAATGTGAAAGCGACGATCATCTAGTGTCCCTTATTATGTCATTCGGGCGATTTCGCCTCCAATTGACGTTCTTGCAGGGAGAGTCAATAGCCACGGCAGGCTCTCCAAAGCCTTTTGCGGGCATGGAAAGCCACGACTTTTCCCTTGCGCTTGCGGAATTCGAGCCTAAATTCGCGCCGCCCTCCCCGGACACCTCTACTCATTCTGTTTTCAAGGTTTTCTAATGAAGCTCAATAAATTAGGCCGCACTGATATTTCCGTTTCGCAGATCTGCCTCGGTACCATGACCTGGGGCTCGCAGAACACAGAAGCCGAAGCGCACCAGCAGATGGATTACGCCGTCGAGAAGGGCGTCAATTTCTTCGATACCGCAGAGCTCTATCCGACGACGCCCCTCACGGCGGAAACGCAGGGGCGCACGGAGGAATATATCGGCAGCTGGTTCGAAAAGACCGGCAAGCGGAAGGATGTCGTTCTCGCGACCAAGGTCGCTGGCCAAGGCCGCGATTACATCCGCAATGGCCAAGGCGCCGATGCCAAGAATATCAGGCTTGCGCTCGACGCCAGCCTGAAGCGGCTGAAGACCGATTATGTCGACCTCTACCAGATCCACTGGCCGAACCGCGGCCATTTCCACTTCCGCCAGAGCTGGAATTACGATCCTTTCGAGCAGAACCGTGAAAAGGCGATCGCCAACATGGTGGACATTCTCGAGGCGGTCGGTGAACTGCAGAAGGCCGGCAAGATCCGCGCCTTCGGCCTCTCCAACGAAACCACATGGGGCACGCAGAAGTATCTGACGCTTTCCGAGCAGAAGAACCTGCCGCGCGTCGCAAGCGTCCAGAATGAATACAGCCTGCTTTATCGCCATTTCGATCTCGATATGGCGGAGCTTTCGCATTATGAGGATGTCGGCCTGCTTGCCTATTCGCCGCTCGCAGCCGGTCTGCTGACCGGCAAGTATCTGAACGGCGCCAAACCCGCGGGATCGCGCGCCGCGATCAACGGCAATCTCGGCGGACGCCTGCAGCCGCTGCAGGAAGCGCCGACCAAGGCCTACCTGGAGATCGCCGCAAAGCACGGCCTCGACCCCTCCGCGATGGCGATCGCCTTCTGCCTGACCCGCCGCTTCGTGACGTCCGCCATCATCGGCGCGACGACGATGGAGCAATTGAAGGTCGATCTGAGCTCGGTCGATGTGAGGCTTTCGAGCGACGTGCTGGCCGATATCGAGAAGGTGCACCGGCAGTATCCGATGCCGATATGAAGGGGCCTGCATCCGCCTCTCAGAAGATGAAATGCAGTCTGTGACAAGGGCGAGCAACTGCTCGCCCTTTCGTCCTTCAACGCCGGTTATTGAGCCGTAAGCACGGATGCTACGCTGGCCTTGGCAACTGGTGGCGGGTTCCACTTTCCCGTCAGGGCATCAGGCTTGGGTGCGTAGAGCCGCATTGTCAGGTTGAACGGCCCTTCCGGAGTTGGCAACCAGTTCCACTCCTTCTCCTTGCCCGGGCTCTCGCGCTGGAAATAGAGATCAAGCGAACCATCGGGACTGTATTGGAAAGGCATCCAGCTGCTGACAGCGAAGCGGTTGATGGAATTGGCGACTTGAAATCCCTTGTCGTCATATAGCGTCACCGACCAGAAGGCTTGGGCGGGCGGAATCTCGGACTTCTCGAAATGGATCGTGTAGTTGTTCCCGCCATGGAGCGGCTGACCGCTTTCGTCCGCCAGATTCAACGGATAGATGGCATCCTCCGGTAGGTTGGCGCCGAGACCCTGTTGCGCAACGATGGCGCGCTTCAGATAGTAGTTGCCGTAGACACCCATCGTGTCGGTGTTCATCGACCAGCCATTGGCCACACGGGCTAAGGTCTTCACCTTCCAGGCCATCAGTGCCTGGGCGTCCTGAGGAACCGTCTCGAGTGCCTTCTGGACGGCCGGATCGGCTTTGGAGAGATCGAAGCTCTTGCCTGGCTCGATGCCGATCCGCTTCATTCGGGCAATGATCGGCTGATCGGTGATATGCGGAGGATAGACCTTCAGGAGTTCGGCAGCGTAAGCGAAATACGCTCCTGCCGACGCGGTATCGACCTGGGTCTTGGGCGGTGTTTTCATGTCGATTGACTGGTCGATCTTGACGTCGGCCGGTTTTGGCTCCTTGCCCCACTCGGAGAGCAAGGTGATCTTGTAACCGTCCTGAATCTTGTGAACGGCGTCATAGTCTGGCGGTCCGTCGGTCTTCGTCCGGCCGATGACCCAGACGTAGGGCGTCGGCGCATCGATCCTTTGCGTTCCTTCCGGCAGCTTGAATTCATCGAATTTGTCGCGCAGATCAGGCCGCCAGCCGGGAGGTGTAACCAGGAAGTGACCGGCCCCGGTTCCGGTTGTCCGCCAGCCCGGCGCCGCAAACACATCGGTCCACATATCGAGCATGGGCAACAGGTAGTAGCGTCCGCCAGTATCCGGTGCGGAAACGACAACGGGCTCTTTCCTCAAGTCAAGCCAGCCACTGGAATACAGCGTGTCGAAATTCGGGCGGACTACCACCTTCATGTTCGCCGGCGGGAACTCGGGGATGTTGTTGAAGCGATTGGGTGGACCGCCGATGGCGCCTTCTTTGGCTTCGGCGTTAGTCAACTGTTTGCGGGTGATATCCATCGACAGCAGAGGGTAGAAGTAGACGTAGGCGTCCACACCTATCGCATGAGCTTCTTCCTCGGTGATTGCGTCTGCCGCATGCGCGGCGGTGACCGGAAATACTGTGAGGCTTAAGGCCAGAAGAATGAGTTGTTTCAGCTTGCAGAACGACTCCCGGTCGCCAACTGTTCTTGGTGCACGCATCGCATCCTCCCTATTATCAACCTCGGGTGAAGTGGCTACTCTCCAGATAGCGGTATGGTATAGTTGTATTGCTACAGTTGTATGTTCTATTGACCTACGAAACGATGAAATTAGCTTGCTTTTTCTTGGTCGTCGCACGGGTTATACATGAAATAATGACCTTGCGCTAGCTGCAGCAAAGAGCCGACTAAGGCAGCGATCTATTTGAAACGACGCAAAGGCTGCTACTTACAAGTGATTTCAGCTTCCTTCTGGGGGCGATTGGTCGTTAAAAGCGAAACCTCTTCCAAGGATCGCGCCGCTGGATGAAGCCGTCGGTAAAGCGGCGGAGAACCGAGCAAAGCATTCGAATTAAGCCGGGCGCGTTCTTCTCGATTGCGGGTGCTCTTGCCTTCTGCCGAAAAATCCGTATAAGCGCCCCTGTTCTCAAACCCGGTCTTCTGGCTGGTGGCTGAACGGAGGGCCGGTTTCTCTGGAAATCGTTCGGAACGGAAGCGTTCCAGCCTCCCGTGTCTCCGCTCTCGACCGTCTCGGAAACGCTTTTCTTGCCTGGGTCCACCCAATCAGGAGCAGTCGTTGAGGCTTAGCCGCCGAAGTTCGGGTTGAACCAACGCAAGAAAGGCAAAGCTGTCATGGCTCTTTATGAACATGTATTCCTTGCCCGGCAGGATATTTCCGCTCAGCAGGTCGATGCCCTCGTAGAACAGTACAAGGGCGTGATCGAAGCAAACGGCGGCAAAGTCGGGCGTATCGAAAACTGGGGCCTCAAGTCCCTCACCTATCGCATCAAGAAGAACCGCAAGGCTCACTACGCCCTGATGGACATCGATGCACCGGCAGCTGCCGTCCAGGAAATGGAACGCCAGATGCGCATCAGCGAAGACGTCCTGCGCTACATGACGATCGCTGTCGAAAAGCACGAAGAAGGCCCGTCTGCCATGATGCAGAAGCGCGACCGCGACGACCGCGGCCCGCGTGATGGCGCCGACCGTGGCCCGCGCCGCGAATTCGGTGACCGTCCGCCGCGCCGTGACGGCGACTTCCAGCGTGGCCCGCGTCCGGACCGTGCTCCCCGCGAAGACCGTGCATAAGGAGATCTAAGAATGTCTGAAGCTTCCTCCGCTCCGGTCCGCCGCCCGTTCCATCGCCGCCGCAAGACCTGCCCGTTCTCCGGCGCAAACGCTCCGCGGATCGACTACAAGGACGTCCGTCTCCTGCAGCGCTACATTTCCGAGCGCGGCAAGATCGTTCCGTCCCGTATCACGGCTGTTTCGCAGAAGAAGCAGCGCGAACTCGCTCAGGCGATCAAGCGCGCCCGCTTCCTCGGCCTGCTGCCGTACGTCGTCGCCTAATCGGCTGCCGCAATGAATTGAGGGAAGGCAGCGATGCCTTCCCTTCTCCCTTTCGCGATGGGCGCGGATCGGAACCTTTAAAACCCATGTTGAGGCGGGTTTCTCTGAAGTTGATTCAGGAAACATCCTCTAACTGCTTGATGAAGCAGGACAGCGAACGTGAACCGACTGAACTATAAAACGCTGCTGACCGGCGCTCTTGCCGGTGTTACCGCCGCACTTCTGGTGCTCGGCGCGAGCGTTCAATTGTCGTTCAGCGCTGTGCTCTACGCAGCTTCCGCGCTTCCGATCCTTCTCGTCGGCCTCGGCTGGGGCAATGCCGCGGCAATCTCGGCCGTCGTGACGGCTGCCGTGGTCGGTGCTGTCGCCATCTCACCGACCTTCGCGCTGATGATGACGCTGGTAACGCTGCTGCCCGCCGGCTGGATCAGTCATCTTGCCAACCTCGCCCGTCCGGCCTCCGAACTCGGCGGACCTGACCATCTGATGGCGTGGTATCCGCTTTCCGATATCCTGCTGCATCTCTGCGGCCTCGTGACGCTCGCTGTCGTCGTGACCGGCTACATGATCGGCTATGGGCCTGAGCTCATCAGCCAGATGGTCGATACGCTGTTCGGCTCGCTTTCACAGCAGGAGCCGAGTTTCACTGCCGATGCCGCGGCCACCGCGCAGACAAAGTCGCTGCTCCTTCTGATGCTGCCCGCCATTCAGGGCGCGATGTGGGTCACCATGCTGTTTGCGGCCTACTACGTCGCAACGCGCATCGTGAATGCATCCGGCCGCGCCCTTCGTCCGCGGGAGGATATTCCGTCTGCGCTGCGCATGAGCCGCAACGCGATCTTCATCTTTCTCGCCGGCCTTGCCGCCACCTTCTTCAGCGGCGTTCCGGCGATGATCGGAGCAACCGTCGTCGGCACCTTCGGCGCCGGCTTCCTGCTTTCCGGTTTCGCCGCGGTGCATTTCCGCACGCGCGGCAAGGATTGGCGTCTCCCGGCGCTGATCCTCTGCTACCTGGCATCGCTTATCCTGATGTTGCCAGCCTTTTTCATTCTTGTCGTCGGTTTGTCCGATACGCGCAAAACGATCGCATTGACCCCGAGCAAGAATGCCGATGCCCCCAAACCCACAGACAAGCAAATCTAAGACACGAAAGGAAACGAAGATGGACGTCATTCTTCTCGAACGCATCTCCAAGCTCGGCCAGATGGGCGAAACCGTAAAGGTTCGCGACGGCTTCGCACGTAACTACCTCCTGCCGCTCGGCAAGGCGCTTCGCGCCAACGCTGCCAACAAGGCCCGCTTCGAAGCCGAGCGTTCAACGCTCGAAGCCCGCAACCTCGAGCGCAAGTCGGAAGCACAAAAGGTTGCCGACGTCCTCGCCGGCAAGTCGTTCATCGTTGTTCGCTCTGCCGGCGAAACCGGCCAGCTCTACGGCTCGGTCGCTGCTCGTGACGTCGTTGACATTCTGGCTGCCGAAGGCTTCAACATCGGCCGCAACCAGGTTCACCTGAACACGCCGATCAAGGCAATCGGCATCCACAAGGTCGAGCTGCAGCTTCACGCCGAAGTCGAAATCCACGTCAATCTCAACGTTGCTCGCTCTGCCGATGAAGCCGAGCGTCAGGCCAAGGGCGAAACCCTCACCTCGGTCGACGCCATCTACGGTGTTGACGAAGACGCCCTGCGTCCGGAAGACTTCTTCGATCCGGAAGCCGACCGCGGCGACGAGGAAGAAGAAGCATAAGCTTCGCTTCGAGCTTGCTCATACAAAAAGCCCGGCTTCGCGCCGGGCTTTTTCGTTTCTAGTTCTCAGCCACGCTTTTGACGGGTGCAGCGCTCTTGTCGATCTTGACCACGACCGAGAGGCCCGGCGACAGATCCTTGGCCAATTCCTGGCCCGGATCGATGCTGATCCGAACGCCGACGCGCTGGGCAACCTTGGTGAAATTGCCGGTTGCGTTGTCCGGCTTGATGACTGCAAACTCCGAACCTGCTGCCGGCGAGAAGCGCTCGACGCGCCCGGTAAGCCGGCGGTGCTCGAGCGCATCGACGAAGATGGATACGGGCTGACCGATCTGCATGCCATCGAGCTGCGTTTCCTTGAAATTGGCGATCACCCAGACGTCCTCCGGAACGACGGCCATGAGCTGCGTCCCCGACGTCACATATTGACCGACCCGCACGCCGACTTCGCCGAGATGGCCGTCACGCGGCGCGACGATCGAGGTGTTCTGCAGGTCGATCTCCGCTAGATGAACCGCGGCTTCAGCACCGGCAACGTTTGCCTCCAGAGACGAGCGGTTGACGATGATCGTCGCAAGGCTCTGCTTGGACACTTCGAGCGCGGCCTGCGCCTGGTTCAGTGCCGCCTTTGCCTGTTCGAGCGTGGCCTGGGCGGCTTCCGACTCGCTGGCGGACGCGATGCCGCGATTACTGAGGCTGTTGACGCGATCCCAGGCAAGCTGCGCGCGTTTCAAGGCAGCGGTGGCGCTGTCGATCGCGGCCTCGCTCGAGGCAATGGTGGCCTGGGCAGACACTTCCTGCTGATGCGAGTTGGCCAGCGATGCCTTCTGGGCGTCGAGGGCCGCGCGCGACTGGGCGAGCTTCTGCGCATAGATGCGGTCGTCGATCTTCGCGAGCACTTGCGCCTGCTTCACCTGCTCGTAGTCCTTGACCGGCACGTCGACGACGTAACCACTCACCTGGGGGCTCATCAGTGTCACATAACCGCGCACATAGGCGTTGTCAGTCGTCTCGACCGAGGTGACGAATGGCGGCAAGCGCCATGCATAGAGAACCAGCAACACACCGGCGGCACCGGCGAGGAGGACGATCAGGGTGCTCGGCGAGCGAAGGAACTTGAACATGCGAGGTGACTCGGCTCAGGATTGGGCAATGGCGGCGTTCGCTGCCCTCTGCCAAGGCAGGCGCTTCCATGCAAGTTGAAGGAGGAGAACGACAAGCCCTGCGACGCAGGAGACGAAGATGACGTAGAAGGCATCATTGTAGGCGAGCACGTAAGCTTCCTTCGTCACCTGCTGGCTGAGGAGCGACAACCCCTCGGCGTTCAGCAGCGTCTTGTCGATGATCGCCTTCCCGTAGGCGGCAGAGAGTTGCGACACGCGCTGCGCCACGAGGGGGTCGGTGAGCAGTATATGCTCGACCAGCACGTTGGAATGAAACTTCTCCCGGATGGTCACGAAGGTGCCGAGAACGGCAGAAGCAAAAAGCGAGCCGATGCTCTGCGTGAAGAGGAAGATCACGAGGAAGTTGACGATGTACGGTATGCCCTTGGCCAGTGCGGCGGCGAAGCCCTTCGACATGACCGGTGGCAGGAACAACGCCGCACCGGCAGCCACCATAGCTTGGCTAAGATACATTTCGGTCGGCCGCGTCAGACTGGTGGACTGACTGTCGAGATAGGCGCCGGAGGCGATGAGCACGAGCGCCAACACATGCGCCGTTTCCACGTAGCGGGTCACCATCAGGAACGCGCAGAAGAGCCCGCCAACAAGCGATGCCAGCAGGATGATCGCATAAAGATAGATCGTCTGGTCGTTAAGCAGGCCGAGCTGCTGATAGAAGTTCGCCGCCGTCGCCGACTGTTCCGCGGAGACGAAGCGGAAGAGCAGCAGCAGGCCGGCGATCCGCATGTTCGGACCGGAGAAGAGCCAGCGCAGATCGATCATCGGATTCTTGCGCGGCAGTTCGATTGCGAACATCAGCGCCAGCGAACCGACGGCGACGGCAAGCACGGTGCCAAGCCATTCGGCCTCGAACCACCAGTAGAGACGGCCGAGCGTCAGCACGACGGCCAAGCAGCCGAAGCCTACGGCGAGCAGCAGGTAGCTCAGGATATCCAGCCGCTGGATGACCTTGGCGCGCGGCGGCGGAGTCAGCGGCAGCAGGTAGATGACCGGCAGGGCGATCAACGCCAGCCCCATCTCGAAAGTGTAGAGCGCTTCGTATCCGCCGAGCTGCAGCAGCTGAGGTGAGATGATACGGGCGATCGGTGCCGCAAAGAGTGTGTTCATCAGCGCCAGGCTGAGACCGACGGAGAGCTTCTTGTCCGGCGGAAAGGCTTCCAGCATGTAAAGGAAGCCGAGCGTCGAAAGCGGCGCCGCGGCCATGCCGCTGAGAGTGCGCACGACGATCGCCGAATGCAGGTCGGTAATCAACAGGTTCATCAGCGAAGCGACGACAAAACAGATGATGCTGAACTGGGCAAAGCGGCGAAGGCCATACTGCGTGCGGATCTTGAAGAGCCCGATCGTGAGGCTTGCGTAGGGCGCCATATATGCGGCCGACAGCCACGAGATCTCGATAGTGGTTGCCGAGAATGAACCTTGAAGCTGGTAAATGTTCGCCGTTATCAGGTTCATGCCGAGCCCCTGCGTCAGGAAAAACAGCACGGACGAAGCCATATAGAGCGGCACCTTCCAGGCCGGCGGCGGCACTGGTGCGGGAGGGGCAGCCGGCTGTTTCGCCTCGGCCTTTACCGGCTCGCGAGCGGGCGCAGCATTGTCATTTGCCGTCTCGGCGAGGCTCATGCGGGCGTCCTCATTGTCCGCGTACGGCTGCGAGGTTCGCCTGCATAGCGCGGATGACATTCAGAGCCGTCTTAAGATCGTTTTCGGGAATGCCCGCGACGACTCGGGCGCGCACATCCGTAGCAAGATCCTCAACCTCGGCGGCGACTGCCCGGCCCGCCTCCGTCATATAGATTTCCTTCGCACGACGGTCGGAGCCGGCGACGCGGCGCTCCACGAAGCCCTGCCCTTCCATGGCATCGAGAATACGAACCAGCGTCGGCGTTTCGAGTTCCAGCCGCTCGGCGAGTTCCCGCTGGTTGATGCCGTCCTTCCGGTTCAGGGTAAAGAAAACGCGCGCGCGCGGCAATGTCATGTTGTGCTCGCGTACGATCGAAGCGAATGTCGCCTTCAATTTGCGAGTGAATGCAGAGATGTCCTCGAAGAGTTCACGTCCGACATGCTTATTCGACATGTGTTCCTATTTCGCCCCACTTTATTAGTGTGCTAATTATATTTCCTATTCGGGATCTTTTTTCAAGTGCCAAGCTCCGTGGCTTCGGGCTAAAATGCTCAAATTGAGATGCGTTAGTGAGTCGCTATCCCGGCGCTGTGTCCTGTCGATGACACCGGCGGTATTTTCTCCAAGGTGCAGACCTGCGCTGTGGAGAAGTCGAACAATGTGCAAAGCGTTGGCGGACTTACGGCAAGCCACGAGCTGTTGCTGAGTTGCACTTGCATTTGCGCTTGCGAGCCTTCAAATCCGGTGTTGGAAAAGACAGAACGGACCACGATGAACGAAGCCGCGCGAAAGATTGCCGCCGTTGCTCCAGCAGAGCAGCATTACCGCGAAGCACCTAACAATATCGAAGCCGAACAGGCGCTCCTGGGTGCCGTTCTAATGAACAATGACGCCTATTATCGGGTGTCCGACTTCCTGAAGCCGATTCATCTCTACGAGCCGCTTCACCGGAAGATTTTCGAGGTGGCCGGCGACATTATCCGCATGGGCAAGATCGCCAATCCGGTGACGATCAAGACCTTCCTGAAGGCCGACGATAAGGTCGGCGACATGACGATCTCCGAATATCTCGCGCGCCTTGCCCGCGAGGCGGTGACAATCATCAACGCCGAAGACTACGGCCGCGCGATCTACGATCTGGCGCTGCGCCGCGCGCTAATTACTATCGGCGAGGACGTCGTCAACATCGCCTATGACGCGCCGCTCGACATGCCGCCGCAGTCGCAGATCGAAGACACCGAACGCCGGCTCTTCGAGCTCGCCGAAAACGGCCGGTACGATGGTGGCTTCCAGGCGTTCAACGATGCGGTTGCGCTGGCAATCGACATGGCGGCCGCCGCCAAGGAACGCGACGGGGGCCTCTCCGGGATTTCCACCGGCATCCATTCCCTCGACGCGAAGATGGGCGGATTGCAGCGTTCGGACTTGATCGTGCTCGCAGGGCGCCCTGGCATGGGCAAGACCTCGCTTGCAACCAACATCGCCTACAACATTGCCGCTGCCTATGAAGGCGAAGTGCAGGCCGACGGCAGCACGAAGGCGAAGAACGGCGGCGTCGTCGGCTTCTACTCGCTCGAAATGTCGTCCGAACAGCTCGCCACCCGTATCATCTCCGAGCAGACGGAAGTCTCCTCCTCGAAAATCCGCCGCGGCGACATCAATGATGCCGATTTCGAAAAGCTCGTCGCCTGCTCGATGATGATGCAGAAGGTGCCGCTCTACATCGACCAGACCGGCGGCATCTCGATCGCCCAGCTTTCCGCCCGCGCCCGCCGCCTGAAGCGCCAGCGCGGCCTCGACTGCCTGGTCGTCGACTATATCCAGCTGATGACCGGCTCCGGCAAATCCGGCGAAAACCGCGTGCAGGAAATCACGCAGATTACCACGGGCCTGAAGGCGCTGGGCAAGGAACTCAACGTTCCGATCATCGCGCTTTCGCAGCTCTCACGTCAGGTGGAAAGCCGCGACGATAAGCGCCCGCAGCTTTCCGATCTTCGTGAATCTGGCTCGATCGAGCAGGACGCCGACGTCGTGCTATTCGTGTTCCGCGAGGAATATTACGTCAAGAACCTGGAACCGCGCGATCCGGCCGATCCGAAATATGCGGAATGGGAAGCGCTGTTCGAGAAGGTGAAGGGAACGGCCGACGTCATCATCGCCAAGCAGCGTCACGGGCCGACCGGCACGGTAAAGCTTGCCTTCCAGTCGGAATTCACGCGCTTCGCGGATCTCGCCGACCCGTCCTTCATCCAGTACGAGGAACACTGAGGGCCGCGCTTAGCCTCTCACGCTAACCCTCTTTCGCGAGAGGGAGAGGGAACGCAGCCCCGCCATGCGGGCAGCAAGCAATCGTATGCGACGAGGTCATTCCAGACCGGCTTGTGTCTGGATCCTCGGGTCAAGCCCGAGGATGACGAGTATGTGGGACCGGTCGGCGCGACAAAGAGAGCTTGCAACGTACTGAGAGGTTTCTTTGGGCACTTAGGCACAACTTCTCCTTCGTCATCCTCGGGCTTGACCCGAGGATCCAAACACCAGCAATAAGTGCATTCCTTAAAACGCCGGCCCCCTCTCAGTGGCCTGCAGGAGCCGCCCGATAGGCTTCCCGGCCGGCGACCCAGGTGCGTCGTACCGCCGGCGCGGCGCCTTCCGGCCACTCGACCAGCACGAGGTCGGCCCGTTTGCCGACTTCAATCACGCCGCGATCGTGCAACCCGGAAGCGCGGGCCGGATTACCCGACACGAGAGGCCAGAGCGCATGGAGCGGTCCGACCCCGTCGGCCTTGAGCCGTGCCAGGCCGAGCAACATCGCCGGATAATAATAGTCCGAAGCGAGAATGTCGCAGAGGCCCTCGCGGATCATGTCGGCTGCACCGATCGAAGCGAGATGGCTGCCGCCACGCGTCGCGTTCGGCGCGCCGAAGACGATGAAATCGCCGGCGTCGCGGGCGGCCTGGGCCACTCGCCTGTTCATCGGGAACTCGGTGATCCGCGCACCGCGCGCGCGGAAGAAATCGCGCGTTTCGATCTGGCTGTCGTCGTGAGAGAGCATTGGTGCGCCGGCCGCCTGGCTAAGAGCCGCCACCTCCTCGATCACGCCCGGCACCTGCGGTCGGCGCTCCCACATGTCCCGAACGAGCGATACCATGTCCGAAACAGGAATTTTTGCCCGCTTGGCGCGTTCCGCCATCTTCGCGGCGAAAGCCGGCGTTTCCGGATCAACCGCCGGGAAGACCGGATCGAGGTCGAACGGCCGCTCCTGCAACGGCACTGAGGGATGCAGCATCGCCATCGATGTATGATCGTTGAAGGCGACAGAGGGAAGGCGCGGACCGGAAAGCGCCTCGCGGATCAGGTCGACAGCCTCGAAGCAGAAGGTTTCCCAACGCAGTTGCACGCGATTATCCACCGTCAGCCGCGGGGTGAGTGCATCGAGCGCGGAGACGACGGCGCGACCATTTTCCACCGATCGCAGCCCCGGCTCCCAACTCAACGTCAGGGCATGATAGGCCGTCGCAATGCCGTTGGCGGCAAGCTGGCGGTCCGTTTCGAGCATAGCGGCGGCGACAGGGAGCATGGTGCCGGGCCGCGGCATGAGCTGCCGCTCGAAGGCGTCACCGTGGATATCCACGAAGGCCGGCGCGAGGATATGACCGCCGCCTTCAACCACATCCGCCCCGTCGCGCGCGCCGTCGATCGCCGTGATCCGGCCGTCCTCGATACGCACGGAGGCTTGCTCCAGGCGGTCGCCGAAAACCACGGTCGCGCCCTCGATCACAATTGCCGCATTGTTCCGCATCGCCCACTCCATAAAAAGAAGAGGCGCAGCAGCCATGTCACCTGACAGGCCGCGCGCCATCCGGCGCTTCTATCCAGCCGATGTGACAGATTTGAGAAGGTCCCTGTGCAGCCGATGCTTAAGGCGCGCCGGACAATCGGCGCACCGCAGGGCAAGGCACTCCTACCCGGCACATCACCTCTTAAAAGATTGTGCAGCGCGAAGGTTTTTCGCGTACCGGCCTTTTTCCCGTCCAGGAAACGGTTAAGGATCGCAGGACACGTTCCGATGACAAAAGGGCCTCGATGACCGATTTCGACGACGACCTTTCCAACGATTTCGAGAGCGCAGCCGTGCGGCTGACCGTCGATCTCGCAGCCTTGGTCGACAATTGGCGCGATATGGCGCGGCGATCCGGCAAGGCGCGCACCGCCGCGGTCGTCAAGGCGGATGCCTATGGCATGGGGATCGAGGATGCGGGCGAAGCGCTCTTCCTGGCCGGAGCAAGGGATTTCTTTGTTGCGACCGTGGATGAAGGCGTGACCCTGCGCCTTTATGCACCGGAGGCGCGCATCTTCGTTCTCGCAGGTATCTGGCCGGGCACCGAGCGGCGCTTCTTCGAGAACGACCTGGTACCGGTCATCTCGTCCGAAGAGCAGCTTGCCTTCTGGATGGCCGTGCTTTCGGATTACGGCGACTATCCTTGCGCACTGCACGTCGACACCGGCTTCAACCGGCTCGGTCTGCAAATCGACGAGGCGCTGGCGCTTGCAGAGGATGTTTCCCGCCCCGCAAGTTTCGCTCCGGTCCTCGTCATGAGCCACCTTGCCTGCGGCGACGATCCCGCCTCGCAGATGAACAGGCAGCAGCTCGAATCATTCCGCAAGGTTAGCAGCGCTTATGAAGGTATCGAATCAAGCCTTGTGGCTTCCGCCGGTATTTTCCTGGGCGACGACTACCATTTCGACCTAACCCGCCCCGGCATCTCGATCTATGGCGGTGAGGCCGTGAACGGCATGGTCAATCCGATGCGGCCGGTCGCGACCGCGGAAGCCCGGGTGATCCAGGTGCGCACCGTAAGCGCCGGCGAATCCGTCAGCTACGGCCGCGCGCTCCGGCTTACGCGTGACAGCCGGCTCGCCATCGTTTCGGCCGGATACGCGGACGGCTACATGCGCAGCCAGTCGAGCGGCGGCGTGCCTCTCCGGCAGGCCGTGCCGCAGGGCGGTCAAGGCTTCTTTGAGGGCTACAAAGTGCCGGTCGCGGGCCGCATCACGATGGACCTCACCATTTTCGACGTGACGGACCTGCCTGAAAACCTCATCCGTGCCGGCGACTACATCGAGCTCTTCGGCAAGAACATCCTCGTTGACGATGCCGCGCGCGCGGCAGGCACGATCGGCTATGAGATGCTGACCAGCATGGGGCTGCGCCACGAACGGAAATACGTGGCGGAAGACGAATAGTGTCTTCAGCGTGTCGTCAGCGCCAGCCGCACGCCGAGCGCGACGAGAAGAGTGCCAAGCCCGCGATCGAGCCACAGGCCGATCTTCCTGTTGCGTTTGAAGAGATCGGCAAGCCGTCCGCCAGCCAGGATCAGCGGCGGTTCAATGAACGCAGCAACCGCGATGATCAACGCTCCGTGAACGGCAAGCTGCAGCCATGCCGGGCCTGCGCCTTCGACGACGAACTGCGGCAGGAAGGCGAGGAAGAAGATCGCGACCTTCGGATTGAGCAGCGAGACCAGCATGCCCTGACGATAGATCCGGCTCCAGTGCATCGTCTCGCCCGCAGCTTTGACGAAACCGCCCTCGCCGCCTGACCGCAGCGCCTGGATACCGAGCCACACGAGATAGATCGCGCCGATCCACTTGACGGCCGAGAAGGCAAGCGCTGATGCCGCAAGGATCGCCGATAGCCCGAAGGCGGCCAGCAGCACATGCATGCACGCCCCGGTCCAGATGCCGAAAACCGCCGAGAAACCCGCCCGTGTTCCGCTCTTGATCGTATGGCCGAGGATGAATGCCATATCCGGCCCCGGCGAGAGGTTCAGAAGCACGGCAGCCGTCAAAAAGGCGACCCAGTGGGCGAGCGAGTAATCGAGCATAGGCGCATCCATCGTTTGAAGGTCCGATGCTGCCACCGCCACGCCTGATAGGAAAATCATTAGTTTTGATCGGTCGAGCAGGCGATTATCTAGGATAAATCTGATTCGGGCGCATCGGCGCTCATGGACGAAAGCAATCATTGATGGCAAAAGCCCGCACACAATTCATCTGCCAGAGCTGCGGCACGATCCATACCCGCTGGGCAGGCAAATGCGAAAACTGCGGCGAGTGGAACACCATTGTCGAAGAAGATCCCATGGGCGGGATCGGCGGCGGGCCGGCGAGAACGCCGAAGAAGGGCCGCCCGGTAGCGCTCACCGCCCTTTCCGGGGAGATCGAGGAAGCGCCGCGCATCCATACCGGCATCTCCGAGCTTGACCGGGCGCTCGGCGGCGGCTTCGTGCGCGGCTCGGCGGTGCTGGTCGGCGGCGATCCAGGGATCGGCAAGTCGACGCTGCTGATGCAGGCGGCGGCGGCCCTTTCGCGCCGCGGCCACAAGATCATCTATGTTTCCGGCGAAGAAGCCGTTGCCCAAGTGCGGCTGCGCGCCCAGCGCCTCCGCGCCGCCGATACCGATGTCATGCTCGCCGCCGAAACCAATGTCGAGGACATCCTTGCGACGCTCGCCGAGGGCAAGCGGCCGGATCTCGTCATCATCGATTCCATCCAGACGCTGTGGAGCGAACTGGCGGAGTCCGCACCCGGAACGGTCACGCAGGTGCGCACCGGCGTGCAGTCGATGATCCGTTTCGCCAAGCAGACCGGGGCTGCGATGGTTCTCGTCGGCCATGTCACCAAGGACGGCCAGATCGCGGGACCGCGTGTCGTGGAACACATGGTCGATGCAGTCCTCTATTTCGAAGGCGATCGCGGCCACCAGTATCGCATTCTGCGCACCGTCAAGAACCGCTTCGGCCCGACGGACGAGATCGGCGTCTTCGAAATGTCGGACGCGGGCCTGCGCGAAGTCGGCAACCCGTCTGAACTTTTCCTCGGCGAGCGCAATGAAAAATCGCCGGGGGCTGCGGTGTTTGCAGGCATGGAAGGGACGCGCCCGATCCTTGTCGAAGTGCAGGCGCTGGTGGCGCCGACATCGCTCGGTACGCCGCGCCGCGCCGTCGTCGGATGGGATTCCGCGCGGCTTTCGATGATCCTTGCGGTGCTTGAAGCGCATTGCGGCGTGCGGCTCGGCCAGCACGACGTCTATCTGAATATCGCCGGCGGCTACCGCATCGGTGAACCGGCGGCGGATCTCGCGGTTGCGTCGGCACTCGTTTCCTCGCTTGCCGGTATTGCCCTTCCAGCCGATTGCGTCTATTTCGGCGAAGTCAGCCTGTCGGGGGCCGTCCGTCCGGTTGCGCACACCTCTCAGCGCCTCAAAGAAGCCGAGAAGCTGGGATTTTCTGCAGCGCTGCTTCCGTCAGCCTCCGCCGATTTGCCGAAGGGCTCGGCCGGGCGCTGGTGCGAGATCGAAAGCCTGCCGGATCTGGTCGCGCGCATTGCCGGGTCCAAGGCTGCGCTACGAGGTGTGGAAGACGAGGTTTGATCCTTTCATTGCCGCAAACGGTGGTGATATAGGATGCACACGAATGAGGCCCGACTGAGCTGCCGACAGGCGGCGGTCCTGGAGTGGAATTTATATGCCCATTACGATCTTTGACGGCATTGTCATCGGCGTCGTGCTCTTCTCCGCCGTTCTGGCGATGGTTCGCGGTTTTTCGCGCGAGGTACTGTCGATCGCAAGCTGGGCCGGCTCGGCTGCGGCTGCCTACTACCTCTATCCCTATCTCGTGCCTTACGCGAAGAGATACACCGACGACGACCGCATCGCCATCGTCGGCTCGGCCGCCGTGGTGTTCCTGATCGCGCTGATCGTCATCTCCTTCATCACCATGAAGATTGCCGATTTCATCATCGACAGCCGGATCGGCGCGCTCGATCGCACTTTGGGCTTTCTGTTCGGCGCTGCGCGCGGCATACTTCTTCTCGTCGTGGCAGTGGCGTTCTGGAACTGGCTCGTCGATCCCAGTCACCGGCCGGATTGGGTCAACAATGCCAAGTCCAAGCCGTTCCTCGACTCGATGGTCGTGAAGCTGCAATCGGTCCTGCCGGAGGAATTCGCGCAGATGGTGAGAGCCAGCGTGCTTGACAAGGTTCAGCCGCAGGCCGAAAGCACGAATGATAATGCGCCTGCCGCCGAACAGGCGCCCGCGGATGATGCGGCCCCTGCAGGCAGCGCACAGCAGCAGTCGAATTGACGCAGTGTTCAACAGCTTGACCTGCCGCGTGGCAATTGCCATTTGAGCGGGACGTTAATTAAGGTCCGGCCGGGCATTGCGCTCCGCCGGACCTCCGCCGTTTAAAATGCATGCATCCGGCATCATGCTATGGAAGCCGATCCATTCTTGTGAGAGCAAAGGCCCGCATCAATGAACCAGTCCTATCCCTCCACGCTCAGAGATGAACTCGACGGAGATACGCTCCACGAGGAATGCGGCGTTTTCGGAATTCTCGGCCATAGTGATGCGGCGACCCTGACGGCGCTCGGCCTTCATGCTCTTCAGCATCGCGGTCAGGAAGCTGCCGGCATCGTCACCTTCGATGGCCGCCAGTTCCACACCGAAAAGCGCATGGGACTCGTCGGCGACCATTACACCGATCCCGCAACGCTCGCGAAGCTGCCCGGCTTCATTTCCATCGGCCACACACGCTATTCGACGACGGGCGAAGTTGTGCTCCGCAACGTCCAGCCGCTCTTTGCCGAACTGGAAGTCGGCGGCATCGCCGTCGCTCACAACGGCAACTTCACGAATGGCCTGACGCTCCGCCGCCAGTTGATCGCCGACGGCGCCATCTGTCAGTCGACATCGGATACCGAAGTCGTTCTCCACCTGATCGCACGCTCCAAGCAGACCTCCTCCTCCGACCGCTTCATCGACGCCATCCGCCAGATGGAAGGCGGCTACTCGATGCTCGCCGTGACACGCACGAAGCTGATCGCCGCACGCGACCCGATCGGCATTCGTCCGCTCGTGATGGGCGAACTCGACGGCAAGCCGATCTTCTGTTCGGAGACCTGCGCTCTCGACATCATCGGCGCGAAATACATCCGCGACGTCGAGAACGGCGAAGTGGTCATCTGCGAAATCCAGCCGGACGGTTCGATTTCCATCGACGCCCGCAAGCCGGAGGCGCCGAAGCCGCAGCGCCTCTGCCTGTTCGAATATGTCTATTTCGCCCGCCCCGACTCCGTGGTCGGCGGCCGCAGCATCTATGTTGCCCGCAAGAACATGGGCATCAATCTCGCCAAGGAAGCCCCGGTCGAAGCCGATGTCGTCGTGCCGGTTCCGGATGGCGGAACGCCCGCAGCGCTCGGCTACGCCCAGCAGAGCGGGATTCCCTTTGAATACGGCATCATCCGCAATCACTATGTCGGCCGTACGTTCATCGAGCCGACCCAGCAGATCCGCGCCTTCGGCGTCAAGCTGAAGCATTCCGCCAACCGGGCGATGATCGAGGGCAAGCGCGTCGTTCTCGTCGACGACTCGATCGTGCGCGGCACCACTTCGCTGAAGATCGTCCAGATGATCCGCGACGCGGGCGCCAAGGAAGTGCATATCCGCGTGGCGAGCCCGATGATCTATTTCCCGGATTTTTATGGCATCGACACGCCGGACGCCGACAAGCTGCTCGCCAACCAGTACAGCAGCCTGAAGGCAATGTGCGATTATATCGGCGCGGATTCTCTTGAGTTCCTGTCGATCGACGGCCTCTACCGCGCCGTTGGCGGCGAAACCCGCAACAACGACAATCCGCAGTTCACCGATCATTACTTCACGGGCGATTATCCGACCCGCCTGCTCGACAAGGAAAGCACCAGCAATGTGCGCAAGCTTTCCGTTCTCGCCAGCGGCGGCTAAGGCCAGTTAAGGCAGCCCGTCGGCTCGGGGCGAAGGCTGCGTTCTCCCCGTCATTCCTGTGCTTGTCACAGGAATCCAGTCACGGCGCGTCTGCGCCGTGAAAGACTCTCTTAGCGCGCAAGGACTTGCGCGCACTTGGTCCCTGTGACAAGCACAGGGATGAGGGAAGTGAGGCTGGCGCGCACGGCGAGACAAGCCGTTGGGGCTTCTTC
>NZ_JBNDHT010000030.1:0-58908 GCF_056755115.1 Rhizobium sp. SVR5-2C
CTTTCTGAATGGCGGGTCGCTGCACCTTTTCGGCATCGAATGGGCTCAGCCCTGGCTGTTCTTCATCGGCCTCGCGCTGATCCTTTACGTCATGTATGGCTGGTGGGCCGACACCGTGAAGGAAGCCCACGAGGGCGCGCATACCCGCGTCGTGTCGCTGCACCTGCGCTACGGCATGATCATGTTCATCGCTTCGGAAGTGATGTTCTTCGTGGCCTGGTTCTGGGCCTATTTCGACGCGAGCCTCTTTCCGAATGAAGCCATCCAGGCCTCGCGCGTCGCCTTCACCGGTGGCCAGTGGCCGCCGAAGGGCATCGAGGTTCTCGATCCCTGGCACCTGCCGATCTACAACACCGTCATCCTGCTGCTCTCCGGCACGACGGTCACCTGGGCCCACCACGCCCTCCTGCACAACGACCGCAAGGGGCTCATTCAGGGGCTGACGCTCACCGTTCTGCTCGGAGCGCTGTTCTCTGGCGTTCAGGCGTTCGAGTACCTCCATGCGCCGTTTGCCTTCAAGAACTCGATCTACGGCGCCACTTTCTTCATGGCGACTGGCTTCCATGGTTTCCACGTGCAGATCGGCACCATCTTCCTGCTGGTCTGCCTGCTCCGGGCAATCCGTGGCGACTTCACGCCGAAGCAGCATTTCGGCCTCGAAGCCGCCGCCTGGTACTGGCATTTCGTCGACGTGGTCTGGCTCTTCCTGTTCTTCTGCATCTACGTCTGGGGCAGCTGGGGCGCACCGGTCGCAGCAGGCTGATGGATTGAAAGAGAAACAGAAAAGCGGGTGCCATCGGCGCCCGCTTTTTTGTGGCTCACCTTGAAGCGGCGATCCGTTCGAAGGCGGAGGGTTCGGGAATTCCGAGATCGAGCTGCTGCCGGATGGCTTCGGCGCATTCGTGCGGCGTCAGGACCGACGTATCGAGCTCGAGATCGTAGATGCCCGGCTTGTGCACCTCCTCCTGCCAGCGCCGCACAGCGTCCGGAATTGGTTCCTCGCCACTGCCCTTTTCGTATAGATCCTCACGCTCGGGTTCGTCGATGTTGCGGCGCTGCATGATCACGTCCAACGGGCAATGTACGCCGACGAAAAGCACCGGGAAGCCTTCGAGCCGGCGGGCGCAGTCGGTCAGAATGCCGAGCGGCTGCGAATAGGCTTCGTGATGCCCAAGATCGGCGACGATATTCAGTCCCAGTCCGGCATGGATGGCGATCGACTCGTAGAGCGCCGCATAGAAAAACGGCACCCATTCCTCCAGATCGGGACGCTCGCCGCCGGGGCGAAGGCCTATGCCCGGCAGGTAACGTTCCGGCGTCATGCCGTTATAGGTATCGACGCCGAGGTTCATCCACGGCCCGTCGAGCTCCTGCTGAATGGTTCTTGCGATCGTTGTCTTGCCGCTCCGCGGCGCGCCGTTCAGGATCACGATCTGCCCGGCATAGCTATCGGTGTTCATCAGTGTTCTTCTTCTGCTTGGCGCGGAATCGAACAGCGAATCGCGCAGGTAATTTCCTTTCGTCCTGGGGATGCTTTATGGGAGACTTAAGGCACGGTCGAAAAAAGACACTGTGCCCGAAAGGAGTAGCATGAGCGAAGACACAGCCCATTTCCCTCCCGTCGATCCGGTTAAAACCGGCTTCAAAGGCTGCTGCCCGCGCTGCGGACAGGGAAAATTGTTTTCTGGCGTGCTCTCGCTGAAACCGCGCTGCGCCGCCTGCGGTCTCGATTATGGTTTTGCCGATTCGGGCGACGGCCCCGCGGTTTTCGTCATTCTCATCGTCGGCTTCATCATCATCGGCATGGTGCTCTGGCTGGAGGTGAACTATTCGCCGCCGATCTGGCTGCACATTCTGCTTTTCGCCCCGTTGACGATCGTGCTTTCACTGCTGGCGCTGCGCTGGTGCAAGGGCATCCTGATCGCCATGCAGTACCGCCACAATGCTCGTGAAGGACGCATTTCCCGTGACTGACATCCAGACAGCGGCCGCCCGCCGCAAGCTGCCGGTCTTCACCGGCTTTGCGGTGCTGATTGCGCTGGCCATCCTGATTTCGCTCGGCACCTGGCAGGTGGAGCGCCTGCACTGGAAGGAAGGCCTGATCGCCGATATCGCGGCGCGCCGCGGGTCGGCGCCGGTGGCGCTTGCCGATATCGAGCAGATGCTCGCATCGGGGGAAGACATAGAATACCGCCCCGTTACTGTGTCCGGCCACTATGTGCATGACAAGGAGCGCCACTTCTTCGCGACCTGGCACGGCGAGACCGGCTACTTCGTCTATACCCCGCTGCAGCTTGCCGACGGTCGCTACCTTTTCGTCAATCGGGGCTTCGTTCCCTATGAGAGCAAGGCGCCGGAAAAGCGGATGCAGGGGCAGGTGACGGGCGTGCAGACTGTCACCGGCCTGGCGCGCAACAAGCTGCCGGGGAAGCCTTCCTCACTCGTGCCGGAAAACGATGTCGCCAAGAACATCTTCTACTGGAAGGACCTCGATGTGATGGCCGCGAGCACGGCCCTCGACAAAGGAAGTGTCGTGCCGTTCTTCGTAGATGCCGATTCGACGCTAAACCCAGGCGGTTTGCCCGTCGGTGGCGTCACCGAGATCGACTTGCCCAACAACCACCTGCAATATGCCTTCACCTGGTACGGGTTGGCGGCAGCGCTGGTCGCCGTTGTCGCGATCGCGTGGTTCCGCAAAGGCGGCACGCCGGCCTCGCAATAGTATCGCTTCAATTCCCTCTTATATTGGGCTAGACACCCGAGACGATGGATACCGGACGTAAGATGAACATTGCAGCGAAACCTCCTTTGACGATCAGGCTTTGCGGCCCGCGTGGCTTCTGCGCCGGCGTCGACCGAGCGATCCAGATTGTCGTGCTGGCGCTGAAGGCCTACGGCGCGCCCGTCTATGTCCGCCACGAGATCGTGCATAACCGCTATGTGGTCGAGGGATTGGAGGCCAAGGGCGCGGTCTTTGTCGAGGAGCTGGACGAAATTCCGCCGGAGCACCGCGCCCAGCCGGTCGTCTTTTCCGCGCACGGCGTTCCGAAGTCCGTTCCGGAAGATGCAAACGCCCGCAATCTTTTCTATCTCGATGCGACTTGCCCGCTGGTCTCCAAGGTCCACAAGCAGGCGATGCGGCATAACCGCCTTGGCCGTCATGTCGTGCTGATTGGCCATGCCGGCCATCCGGAAGTCGTCGGCACGATGGGACAGCTTCCCGAAGGCTCTGTCTCGCTGATCGAGACGGTTGAAGATGCCGATTCCTACCAGCCCGCCGATCCCGACAACCTCGGCTATGTAACCCAGACCACGCTCTCGGTGGATGACACGGCAGGGGTAATTGCACGCCTCGAACAGCGTTTTCCGAATCTGACGGCGCCTGCCGCCGATTCCATCTGCTACGCGACGACCAATCGCCAGGAAGTCGTGAAGCAGGCAGCACCCGGCTGCGACCTCTTCATCATCGTCGGCGCGCCGAACTCCTCGAATTCCAAGCGCCTTGTCGAGGTCGCGCTGAGGGCAGGGGCAAAGAAGTCGATCCTGGTGCAGCGCGCCGCCGAACTCGACTGGGACGAGATCGGCCCGATTTCGACGCTGGGCCTTTCCGCCGGCGCCTCCGCGCCGGAAGTGATCGTCAACGAGATCATAGAGGCCTTCCGCACGCGTTTTGATGCCAAGGTCGAGCTGGCCGAAACCGTCCAGGAAAACGAGCATTTCCTCGTCAACCGGGAACTGCGCAGCATCGAACTGACGGCGGCCGACATGGCTTTCGTCAACGGTTGAGCTAGAGGAAGAGCGTACATCAGGAACTCCCTCATTCCTGTGCTTGTCACAGGAATCCAGTGTGCCCAAGTCCTTGGGCACGAAAGACTCTTGATTAGCGGGCGCTTATCGCTTTATTCACGGCGCAGACGCGCCGTGGCTGGATTCCTGTGACAAGCACCGGAATGAGGGACAACGGGAAGCCGTCGAGACGCCCACCTTCTAGTGCCCACCGATTGTGAGACCGCACCTTGGCCGTTTACACCGATATTTCCGAAGACGATCTGAAGTGGTTCCTGACGGAATACAATACCGGCGAGCTGCTATCCTACAAGGGGATCGCCGAGGGCGTCGAGAACTCGAATTTCCTGCTGCACACCTCGAAGGATCCGCTGATCCTGACGCTTTACGAAAAGCGCGTTGAAAGAAACGACCTGCCTTTCTTCCTCGGGCTGATGCATCATCTGGCCGACCGCGGCCTGTCCTGTCCGCTGCCGCTGCCGCGCAAGGACGGCGCGCTGCTCGGCAGGCTTTCGGATCGTCCTGCGGCTCTCATTTCCTTTCTCGAGGGCATGTGGCTGAGAAAGCCGGAAGCAAAGCATTGCCGGGAAGTCGGCAAGGCCTTGGCGAAGATGCATGTCGCGGGGGAGGGTTTTGAGCTGAAGCGCCCGAATGCACTTTCACTTGAAGGCTGGAAAGTGCTTTGGGACAAGTCCGAGGCGCGTGCCGACGAGGTCGAGAAGGGTCTGTCCGCCGAAATCCGTGGCGAGATCGATTTCCTGTCCGCCAACTGGCCAAAGGAGCTGCCGGCCGGCGTCATCCACGCCGATCTCTTTCCGGACAACGTCTTTTTCCTCGGCGCCGAACTCTCCGGCCTGATCGATTTCTATTTCGCCTGCAACGATCTGCTCGCCTACGACGTCTCGATCTGCCTCAATGCCTGGTGCTTCGAGAAGGACGGCGCCTATAACATCACCAAGGGCACGGCGATGCTGGAAGGCTATCAGAGCGTGCGGCCGCTCAGCCCTGCCGAGCTTATCGCCCTCCCGATTCTCGCGCGCGGTTCCGCGCTCCGGTTCTTCCTGACCCGCCTGTACGACTGGTTGACGACGCCGGAGGGCGCGATGGTCACCAAGAAGGACCCGCTGGAATATCTGCGGAAGCTGCGCTTCCACCGCCAGATCGCATCGGCCGCCGAATACGGGCTGTCGGCATGAAGCACGTCGATATCTTCACGGACGGCGCCTGCTCTGGCAATCCCGGCCCCGGCGGCTGGGGCGCGATCCTGCGTTACGGCGACGTCGAAAAGGAGCTTTCCGGCGGCGAGCCGGAAACAACCAACAACCGCATGGAACTGATGGCTGCGATTTCCGCGCTGGGGGCATTGAGGCAGCCCTGCGAGGTCGATCTTTATACCGACAGCGCCTATGTCAAGGACGGCATTTCCAAGTGGATTTTCGGCTGGAAGAAGAATGGCTGGAAAACCGCCGACAAGAAGCCAGTGAAGAATGCCGAACTGTGGCAGGCGCTGGAGGAAGAGCGCAACAAGCACAAGGTGACGCTGCACTGGATCAAGGGCCACGCCGGCCATCCGGAAAACGAGCGGGCCGATGAGCTCGCCCGCATGGGAATGGCGCCCTTCAAGAAACGCTAGAACTTCCCTACCAAAATTTCGTAGAAACAAACACATGAGGCGTTTCCATGAATCAGTCGGGAAACGCCTTCGTGCGGAACACGAGAGGGGATGTCGTGCGGATTGTCTCGTTGAATGCCTGGGGCGGCAAGCTGCATCGGCCTTTGATGGACTATCTCAGCACCGTCGAGGCCGATGTACTTTGCCTGCAGGAAGTCACCCGTTCCGTGACCGTGAAGAGCGGCTGGCTGGAATATCGCGACGGCAGCCATATCCTGCCCCAGCGCGCCAACCTCTTCGAGGAGATCAGGGCTGCTCTGCCGATGCATGACGCTTTTTTTGCCCCGACGGCGAGAGGCGAACTTTTCGAGGGCGATGAAAGTGTGCCTTCGGAATTCGGTCTCGCGACCTTCGTGCGCCGGTCCTACGCGGTGATCGGCCACGCAATGGATTTCGTGCATGGCGACTTTTCCGAAGATGGCTACGGCTCCCATCCGCGGGCGCGCAACGCGCACGCCATCCGCCTCTTCGACTATGAGGCGGGGTCTGCGGTCACCATCACCCAGCTGCACGGGCTGCGGGATATGAACGGCAAGGGCGATACGCCTGCCCGCCATGGCCAGGCTGACGCGTTGGTCAAGCTGATTGAGCGCATCTGGCGCAAGAGCGAGCGCCTCGTCGTCTGCGGCGACTTCAATGTCCTGCCGGGAAGCGTCATGTTCGAAGCCCTCGGCAGACTCGGCTTAGCCGACCTGGTCACCTCCCGTGGCTTTACGGATACGCGAACATCGTACTACGCCAAAGAGGGGCGCTTTGCGGACTACATGCTCGTAACACCGGATGTCGGCGTCGTCAGGTTCGATGTGGTCGCGGAACCGGAAGTGTCGGATCATCGTGCGCTTCTGCTGGAAATTGATTAATCGCGGCCAGGGCATGTGTCGGCGGTTCTGGCGATGCATCCGCGCTTACCGGCCGATCAGGCTAAAGATGACGTCATGAAAACGGACCTCGGCCAGCACTGACCCGTCAGCATCGGTCACTTCTATGACGTGTGGCTCGATCATCTCTCCAGCCGCCACTCGCTCTGCGATCAGCGTAAGAGCATCTTCGTTTGCTTCATCAATCGCCGCCACCAGATCGTCTAGTTCCGAACCATCTGGATCATCGATCAGGTCCGCACCTTTACGGATGTGAAAGTAGAATACCGGCATAAGTTCTCAACCAACGGTCGGGCTGAATGTTCCGGTCCGAAAGCGTACACGCGGCACCCCTATATCAGTGTTTTTGGCGGTGATCGCTTGAGGCCGTGGGTACTTCGTCGATTCAGGCAACATACGACCGCTCCGCGATCCTCCCTTGCTCTCGGCCTCATTCCCTCTATTGTGCCGGCAACGAAATTACGGAGACCACAATATGATCCTGCACTGCGTATTGCTGCGGCTCAAGGCCGCGACAACGGGCGAGGAGAAGCAGGCGCTGTTCGAATCGGTGGTCGCGTTGAAGCAGGTGATCCCAGGCATTCTCGATGTCAAACATGGACCCAACATCTCTCCGGAGGGCTTGCATGGCGGCTTCGTCGATGGTTTTGCGGTGACCTTCGAAAGTGCCGAAGCACGCGATGCCTATCTCGTGCATCCCGAGCATGTCGCCGTCGGTGAGCGAATCGTATCCTCGCTCGACGGAGGCCTAGCTGGCCTGCTCGTCTTCGATCTCAGCCTCTGAGAGGGCCGCGGATCTCTCCGCGGCCTCTCGTCGGTCAGCTCGACCTCGCCATGGCCGCGGCGATCTGGTCGACATTGTAGCGAAACATCTTTTCGTAAGTCGGCGCCGGGCCCTTCGCATCCGAAAGGGATTCGACGTAAAGTTCGCCGCCGGGTTCGGCGCCCGTCGCCTTGGCGACCTGCTTGACAAGGCGCGGATCGTTCGAGTTTTCGAAGAAATAGGTCTTCACATGCTCGGCCTTGATCTGCTCGATGAGCTTGGCGACGTCGGCAGCGGAAGCTTCCGTCTCCGTCGAGAGGCCAACGGGTGCGAGGAAGCTGACGTTGTATTCCCGGCCGAAGTAGCCGAAGGCGTCATGACTGGTCAGCACCTTTCGCCGGTCATCCGGAACCGCGTCGAACTTCGAATGCGCATAGGCGTCGAGCTTGTCGAGCGTCTTCGTGTAGCGCTCGGCATTCGCCTTGAAGGCTACGGCATCCGCCGGATCGGCCGCTGAAAGGGCTTTCTCGATATTCGCGACCCAGATTTTTACGTTGACCGGGCTGTTCCAGACGTGAGGATCGGTCACGGTCTGCCCGTCCTCTTCCATCGTGCGGGTATTGACGCTATCGGAAACGGTGACCGGCGTTCCCTTGTAGCCCGAGGCAGCAATCAGCCGGTCCATCCAGCCCTCAAGGCCCTCGCCGCTGACGAAGGTCACCTGCGCCGCCTTCAGGTGCTTGGCGTCGGTGGGCGATGGTTCGAACTCGTGTGGATCGCCATTCGGCCCGACTAGGGTGGTTACCTTCACATGGTCGCCGCCCACTTGGCTGACGACATCGGCGAGGACGGTAAACGAGGCAACGACATTCAGTGTTTCCGCCGAGGCGGGCATGGCCGAGAAGGCGAGCAGCGCGGGAAGGGCCGCGGGCAGAAGCAGTCTGGGGGCAAGCATTGAAGTCTCCTTGAGGTCAGCCCTTGAGATGCGGGCGGGGGAAGATGCGCCAGGCAAGGCCTGATGGCGCGAAGAAGATGGACAGCCCGTAGATCACCGCCGCCGTCATGATGATTGTCGGGCCGGAGGCGAGCTCGAGATGGTAGGAAGCAATCAGGCCGACATAGCCGGAGGCGGTGGCGCTGATCGCGGCGATTGCGATCATCGACGGCAGGCTACGTGACCAGAGCTGGGCGATTGCCGCCGGCAGCATCATCAGGCCGACCGCCATCAGCGTGCCGAGCGCCTGGAAACTGGCGACAAGGTTGAGCACGACCAGCAGCAGGAAAAGCACATGATAGACCGGCCCTCGACCGCCTACGGCCCGCAGGAATCCCGGGTCGAAGCATTCCGCAACTAGCGGCCGGTAGATGACGGCAAGAACGACGAGCGTCACCGAGGAGATCGTGCCGATCTGGAAAAGCGCCGGGGCGTCGATCGCAAGGATGGTGCCGAAGAGCACATGCAGCAGATCGATGTTCGATCCGCGCAGCGACACGATCAGCACGCCGAGAGCAAGCGAGGCGAGATAGAAGCTTGCGAAGCTTGCATCCTCCTGCAGTACCGTCGTCCGGCTGACGAAGCCCGAAAGCAGCGCGACCGAGAGGCCGGCGACAAGGCCACCAATGCCCATGGCGGTGAGCGACAGCGAGCCCGCAACGAGATAGCCGATCGCCGCCCCCGGCAGCACGGCATGGCTCATCGCATCGCCCATCAGGCTCATGCGCCGCAGCATCAGGAAGACGCCGATCGGGCCTGAGCCGAGGCTGAGGCAAAGGCAGGCCACCAGCGCGCGGCGCATGAAGCCGAAATCGGCGAAGGGCGCAAGGAAGATGTCGTAAGCCGTCATGCCGCGGGCTCGCAGGCTTGCGCATCCTCGTCCCAACGCTCGGCCATGGCGCGCGCCTTGAGAAGATTGGCCGGCGACATCACGTCGCCGGTCGGTCCCCAACCGATCAATGTTCGGGCAATCAGCAGCGTCTCGGGGAAGTGCGCCCGCACCTGATCGAAGTCATGAAGCACCGCAACGACGGTCCGCCCGTCGCCGTGCCAGCGGGCGACGATCTCCAGCAGGTCCCTGGTCGTACGGGCGTCGATGGCGTTGAACGGCTCATCGAGCAGTATCACCTTGGCATCTTGCAGCAGCAGCCGGGCAAAAAGCACGCGTTGAAACTGCCCGGCCGACAGCGAGCCGATGTGGCGCTTTTCGAAGCCTTCGAGCCCGACGGCGGAAAGTGCTGCGCGGGCCTTGTCCGTATCCTGGCTCGAGACACGTCCGAAAGCGCCGCTATTTGGCCATGCGCCGAACAGAACCGCGTCGAAGACAGAGATCGGAAAGCGGCGGTTGATCTCCGCAGCCTGCGGCAGGTAGCCGAAATCCGTCCGCTTGAGCTGGTGGGAAATGCGCCCTTCGGCCGGCCGCAGCTCGCCCATGATGGCTTTCAGCAGCGTCGATTTTCCGGCCCCGTTGGGCCCGGCGATCGCCGTCAGGCTGCCGGAATGAATGGTTCCGGAAACATGGTGCACTGCCGGGTGACGCTCATAGGCGACGGTGAGATTGTCGAGCCTGATCAACGGGTCGCTCATGGCAGGACAACCGCCCAATGGATCGCTGCCCAGAGGGCCGCGACGACAACAGCCACGCAAGCGACGCGGAATCCGGCGGAGTGCCGGAGGACACCCGAAGCGAAATGGAATCTGTTCATAATCGACATCACTCTTATAAATGTAATAACATTACAAGTTATGTTATAACGATTACGGCAATTTCGCGGCGGCGTCTAGGGCTGCCGCAACAAAAAAAGGGCGGCTCGACGGCCGCCCTTTGGTAACTCGTCTCAGAGCTGTTCCATCATCGTGGCCGCGCCGGAGACGGTAGCCTGACCGGGGCTTTCCTCGACGTTGAGCGACTTGACCACGCCGTCCTCCACCAGCATCGAATAGCGCTTGGAGCGCACGCCGAGGCCGCCGCCGGAAAGGTCGGCATCCAGGCCGAGCGCCTTGGTGAAGCCCGCATCCCAATCCGCAAGGAAGTGGATCTTGCCCATGCCGCCTGATTGTTGTGCCCAGGCACCCATGACATGCCAGTCGTTGACGGCAAGTACGGCGATATCGTCGACGCCCTTGGCAAGGATGGAATCGCGATTTTCGAGGTAGCCCGGCAGATGGTTCAGCGAGCAGGTGGGCGTGAACGCGCCGGGTACAGCGAAAAGCACGACGCGCTTGCCCTTGAAGAGCTGATCGGTCGTAACCTCGACCGGGCCGTCGGCTGTCTTTTCCTTGAATGTGGCGGCGGGAAGCTTGTCGCCGATCGCGATAGTCATGGGGGCTCTCCTTGGTTTTGATGCAGCGGCGGGGGCTGCCGCGAGGTCGGGACCGACTATAAAAGCCGGTCAGTCAAAGGCAAGCGTCGTCTCCATGGCGCGGTCGCCGTCAATGATGAGAGCGCTCCAGCTATTGCCGCTGATCTCATAGTTCTTCGGCAGCTTGTGGATCGCGACAGCGGTCGAGAAGGTCTTCCCGTCGCGTTTGCTCATCAGCTTCTTGGTGAACACATAACCGGCGGGGCCGGTGAGGATCACCTCCGGCGCGGTATCGCCAGCGGCGGGCAGGGCGATCTGCAGCCAGAGCTGCTTTTTATCCTCCGAAACCTTGTAGGACGTCACCTTGAACTGTGACGAAGGTTTTTCCGGCAGCGATGCCTCGGCGTTCTTCAGGATCGCTTCCTCTTCCGGCCGTGACTGGTTGGCGCTCCCAATGGCGAGCGAGAACTCGCCCTGGAAGGGGATGCAGATATCCTTGCAGATGCCGATGAAGGCGCTTGCTTTTAGGGTGAGCGGGCCGGAGGCGTCTTTTGCCGAAAATGTCAGAGGCAGCGAAACGGCGGCGTCATAGGCGATGTCGTCGATCCTGCCGTCGGAGAGATGCTTCGGCACCGGAAAGCGGATCGCCTTCAGCGTGACGCCGCTCTCCGGCGCAACGGAAATCTGCGGTGGTATGCCGCTGTTGCCGGGCTCGCGCCAATAGGTGATCCAGCCGGGTTTCGGTTCGATCTGCAGCGCTCCCCGCATGGTGCCGTCGCTGTCCGGAGGCAATGCGATCAGGCGCATCCGGCCGCCGGCATTGTCGACCCAGTCGCTCATCTCGGCATGCGCCATCCCGAAGGAGGCGGCCAGGGCGGCGCCGCAGATGGCCGTCTTTAGAAGCAGGCGAAACCTGGAAGAAATAATTGCCATGGAACAAGCATTTATCGAAAATCGCCTTTCGCGGCCAGAAGCCGCGACGACTTAATTCTTCATTTTCAGTTGATTGATATGTGACATTGCCCCATGTTTATTTTGTCGGGGCCATTGGTGCGGTCTGGCAGCAGGAGGCAACATGTCCTTTTCCACGCTGAAAAACAGACGGGAACGCGGCTTTTTTGACGGACAGTTCCTCATTGCCATGCCCGGTATGGAAGACAGCAACTTCTTCCGGACGGTCGTCTATATCTGCGCCCATTCCGATGCCGGCGCCATGGGCTTCGTGATCAACCGGGCCCAGAGCCTCACCTTCACCGATGTGCTGCTGCATCTCGAGATGATCAAGGACCATGAGCCGATCGTCCTGCCGGATCATGCCCTGAATTTCCCGATCCAGACGGGCGGCCCGGTGGAAAGCGGCCGCGGTTTCGTGCTCCATTCCGATGATTATATCAGCGACTCCAGCATCCCGATCAGCGACGATATCTGCCTGACCGCGACGCTGGACATCATCCGCGCGATCTCCAAGGGCACTGGGCCAAAGCGGGCGACTATGATGCTCGGTTACTCCTCCTGGGGCGCCGGCCAGCTGGAAATGGAAGTCGCCGGCAACGGCTGGCTGACCTGCGCGGCCAACGAAGCGCTGATTTTCGACCGCAGCCTCGACGACAAATACGAGCGCGCCCTTGCAGGGATGGGCATTACCGCCGCCATGCTCTCCGCCGAAGCCGGCCACGCCTAGCATCCGCTGTAGAGAGGCCTAAGCCCGCTTCGTCAGCGGAAAGCGTTCCTTCAGCAGGCGCAGAACCGAATCGGCGGCCATCGGCGGGCCGAAAAGGTAGCTCTGGCCATAGCGGCAGCCCATCTTGGCAAGCTCGATGGCGTCCTCGTTGGATTCGATCCCCTCGGCCACGACCTGCATCTCAAGCTCGCGCGCCATGGAAATGACCGACCGGAGGACGATGGCCTTCTTGTCGCTGTTGTCGCGAACCAGCGCCTTGTCGAGCTTGATGGTGTCGAACGGGAAGCGGGTGAGATAGGCAAGCGACGAGTAGCCCGTGCCGAAGTCGTCGAGCGCGAGGCCGAGCCCCGCTTCCTTGAGCTTCTGTAGCACCAGGCGCGCCTGCTCGGGATTTTCCATGACCATGGATTCCGTCAGTTCCAGCTTCAGGCGGGACGGGTCGCAATGTGTCTTGGACAGAACCGAACGCACATCCTCATAGAGTTCGTTGTTGAGAAGCTGCACGCTCGACAGATTGATGGAGACGTAGATCGGCAGATCGCCGGTCTGGTGCTGCCAGGCCATGAAGTCGTTGGTTGCCTGTTCGAGCGCGAACATGCCGAGCGGGCCGATGAGGTCCGAAGCTTCGGCAATTGGAATGAATTCCGAGGGCGGGATGTTGCCGCGCTTCGGGTGCTCCCAGCGCATCAGCGCCTCGAATCCGGCAATCTCGACATCCTCAAGCCGGGCGATGGGCTGATAGACCATCGACAGCTCCTTGCGCTCGATGGCGCGGCGGAGGTCCGATTCGAGCTGCAGCCGGTCGGCGCCGAAATCGCGGAAGGCGGGGCGGAAAGGTTCGACCCGGTTTCCGCCGGCGCGCTTGGCGCGATACATCGCCAGCTCCGCGTCGCTCAGCATGCCCACGGCGTTTTCCTGCTGGTCGACCCAGGAGGCAAGGCCGACCGAGGCCGTCAGTATGATTTCCCGATTGGCGAAGTTGATCGGCACCATGATTGCCTTGCTGACCGCATCGGCAAAATCGGCGATCTTCGCCGGGTCGCGTTCCGAGACGAGGATGAGCCCGAACTGGTCGCCGGCAAGGCGCGCCAGCGTGTCCTGGGGCTTCAGCAAGCGGCGCAGGCGGCGGGTAACCGCGATCAGAATGTTGTCGCCGGCGGCGATTCCCAGCGAATCGTTCACCAATTTGTACCGGTCGATGTCGATCACCATCACGGTCGGCCGCAGCGTATCGCCGCCGGGCGCGAGCGTCAGCACGGACTGCAGGCGGTCGATGAAGAGCTGGCGGTTCGGCAAGCCGGTGAGATTGTCGTGCAAGGCATCATGCAGGAGTCGCTCGACGGAGTTCTTCTGCTCCGTAACATCGACGATCGTGCCGACGCACCGGATGATTTCGCCATTCGAGCCGAGCACCGGCCGGGCGCGGATGAGAAGCCAATGGAAATGACCGTCCTCGGCGCGGACGCGGAACTCGTGGTTCAGCCGTCCGCGGCGATGCTCGAGAAGCACGTCCAGCGTGGCGCGGAACCGGTCGCGATCGTCGGGATGCAGCCAGGGCAGCCAGTTGCGGGCAGCGCCATGCATGGTGCCGGGCGAAAGACCGAGCTTGATGGAAACATCCGGAATGGTGACGACGCGGTCGCGCGCCACGTCCCAATCCCAAACCATGTCGCCTGAACCTGTAAGGGCCAGAGACTGCCGCTCGAGATCGGAAAACAGCCCCTGCTGGAAGGCACCGCCCGCAAAGGCGTGCTGCATGACGGTAAAACCGATCAGCAGCACGATCAGCACGAGACCGCCGCCCAACGCCGGCTGGATGATGTCATTGTCGAGCCGCCCGGTGATCGTTAGCCAAGCGCCGAAGATCCAGACGAGGATCAGCGCCCAGGCGGGCACCAGCAGGATCGCGCGGTCGTAGCGGTTGAAGCCGAGATAGATGATCAGCACGAGACCCATCGTTGCCGTCAGCGCGAAGGAAAGCCGCGCGATACCGGCCGCAATCGACGGGTCGTAGATCGCCACCCCGAAAAGCAGCGCAAGGCCCAGCACCCAGGCAAGGGTCGCGTAGCCGAGATGCGTGTGCCAGCGGTTCAAGTTCAGGTAGGTGAACAGGAAGATCACGAAACTCGAGGCCAGCGCCACCTCCGCGCAGGCGCGCCATATTCGCTGGTCCGCCGAAGCGATGCTGACGAGTTTGCCGAGGAACCCGAAATCGACGCAGATATAGCCGAGCACCGCCCAGGCGAGCGCGGCTGTCGCCGGCAGCATCGATGTTCCCTTGACGACGAAAAGGATCGTCAGGAAGACGGCCAGAAGGCCGGCGATGCCGAGCACGATGCCGCGGTAGAGCGTAAACGCGTTGATCGTATCCTTGTAGGCATCAGGCTCCCACAGGTAGATCTGCGGCAGTTCGGGCGTTGCAAGTTCTGCCACGAAAGTGATGACCGCGCCGGGGTTCAGCGTGATCCGGAAGACGTCGGCCTCGTCGCTCGGCTGGCGGTCGAGCGCAAAACCCTCGCTCGGCGTAATCGCCATGATGCGCTGGGAGCCGAGGTCGGGCCAGAAAAGCTTGGAGTTCACCAGACGGAAATGCGGAGCGACGATGACCCGGTCAAGCTGCTCTTCCGAGACATTGGCGAGCGCAAAGACGGCCCAGTCGCCCTGATGGTTGTCGGAGGTGGCGCGCACCTCGATGCGCCGGCGGATGCCATCGGCCCCCGCTGCCGTCGAAACCTGGAAGGCCTCGCCCTGATTGGTGTAGATTTCCGTCGTCGCGGTAAGGTCGAGCGCGGTATCGTCGCGGGAAATCTTTACCGGTTCCGCAGCCTGAGCGACGCCTGCAGCCAGCGCCAGTACCGACAGGACAAGAGCTGCGATCACCGCGATCAATCGGCCGTACGGCGATGTGGGCAGCATGCGGTTCGTGGTCATCGGCTGTCGGTTTTCCTGCCTGTATCCGCGTCGGTGGCAAGCAGTGAAAACATCACGTGGTCATGCCACTGACCGTTGATTTTCAAGTATCCGCGCAGATAGCCTTCCCGCCGAAACCCGGCTTTTTCGAGCAGGCGAATGCTCCGTGCATTTTCCGGAATACAGGCTGCTTCGATACGGTGCAACTCAAGCCCTGCGAAGATATAGGGTATAACCAACTGAAGTGCGGCGAACATATGGCCCTGACCGGCATGTTTCTCGCCCATCCAGTAGCCGATCATGCAGCTCTGCGCCGCGCCCCGGCGAATATAGCCGATCGTAATGCCGCCAAGCAGTTCCATGTCCGGCTTCGAGAACAGGAAAAGCGGTACTGCCTGGCCCGAGGCATATTCCTGCTTGCCGCGGATCACGCGAGCCCGAAAGGCGCCCTCCGTCAGTTCGTCGCGCCGCCATGTGGGCTCCCAAGGTTCAAGGAACTTGCGGCTGGCCGAGCGCAGCTTGTACCACTGGTTGAAATCCTGATAGCGCGGAAGCCTCAGGGCATAGCGGTCATTCTCAAGCTCCACAGCCTCCGGCTGCCGCGACAGGAAGCGAAAAACCGACTTTGGCATCGATCACTCCCGGCAGGATGCGCGGCTCAGCGGCTTGCGGTCTTGGACTGCGGCAAGGGAGCCGACAGCGAAGAGACGATGTCTTCCATTGGCGCAAGATGCTCGAGCGGGCCGATCGCCGAAAGCGTGGGCACCCTGTCGAAGAACAGACGGCCGGCGAGGTCCGTAAGACGTTCGACGGTGATGCCTTCGAGCCGCTCCATCATCTCCTGATTGGAGATTGGCACGCCGTAGAGCATCATCTGGCGAGCGATCTGGCCGGCGCGGGCGGCCGGGCTTTCCTGCCCCATCATAAGCTGCGCGCGGATCTGCGCGCGGGCGCGCTCGATCTCCTTCTGCTCAATCGTGCTGGCCGACTTGTGCAATTCGTTGATGATGACCGGCACCAGTTCCGGCAGGTTCTCGCCGCCGGTCGCCGCATGGATGCCGAAAATGCCGGTGTCGGAAAAACCCCAGTGGAAAGCGTAGATCGAATAGCAGAGCCCCCGGATTTCGCGCACTTCCTGGAAGAGACGCGAGGACATGCCGCCGCCGAGAATGTTGGCAAGAATCTGCGAACAGTAGAAGTCGCGGGCGTGATAGGCCTTTCCCTCGAAGCCGAGGAGGATCTGCGCGTCCATCAAGTCGCGGGTCTCGCGCACGTTGCCGCCGATATAACGGGCGGTCTCGATGACCGGCGGAGCGCTTGGTGCGGTCGGCAGGCCGGCGAAGCGCGTTTCCACCAGCCGCACGATTTCGTCGTGGTCGATCGCGCCGGCGGCAACGACGAACATGCGATCGGTCGTGTAGTTGCGGCTGAGATAGTTGCGGATCTGCTGCGGCGAGAACGAGACGACGGTTTCATGCGTGCCGAGGATGGGGCGGCCGAGCGTCTGGTTGCGATAGGCGGCTTCGGCAAACTTGTCGAAGACGACATCGTCAGGCGTGTCGTTCGCGGCGTTGATCTCCTGCAGGATAACCTGCTTCTCGCGTTCGAGCTCCTCTTCGTCGAATGCCGACTCGGTCAGGATGTCGGCGAGGATATCGACGGCCAGCGGTACGTGATCCTTCAGCACCCGGGCATAATAGGACGTCGTTTCGGTCGAGGTCGCAGCGTTCACTTCACCGCCGACGTCCTCGATTTCCTCGGCGATGTCGCGGGCCGATCGGCGCGCAGTACCCTTGAAAGCCATGTGTTCGAGCAGGTGGGCAATGCCATGCTCGTCTGCCGTCTCGTTGCGCGAACCCGATTTGATCCAAACTCCCAGCGCGACGCTTTCAAGATGCGGCATGGCTTGGGTCACTACTGTCAGCCCGGATGGGAGCCGGGTGCACTCTACTGTCATTGGTTATCTTTCTGCGCCTGCGGCATCAGGTCCGGGTATGCTTGCCGATAAAGCCCTCAACGGCTTTCAGTTCCGGATCGATGACTTGGAAGCGCTCCTCCTTAAGCATCAGATCAGCAAGCCACGTCGGAAGCGCCGGGTCAATACCGGACGCGGATTTTACGGCTGCGGGGAATTTTGCCGGGTGGGCGGTCGCGAGCGTCACCATCGGCGCGTTCGGCTTCTCGTGCTTCGCGGCAACGAAGACGCCGATCGCCGAATGCGGATCGAGCAGATAACCGGTTTCGGCATAGGTGTTCTTGATCGTCTGCGCCACCTGCTTCTCGCTAGCGCAGCCGGCGCGGAAATCCTTTTTGATGGCGGCAAGCGCCTTTGCGGAAATCTCGAAGCCGTTCGACTGCTTCAGGCTGTCCATCGCATGGCGCACCTTGGAGGCGTCGCGGTCATAGGCCTCGAAAAGCAGGCGTTCGAAGTTCGAGGAAATCTGGATGTCCATGGAGGGCGAGGTGGTCGCCTTCACTTCCTTCATGTCGTAGCGGCCGGTCTTCATCGTGCGGGCGAGAATGTCGTTCTCGTTGGTCGCGATGACAAGCTTGCCGATCGGCAGGCCCATCTTCTTGGCAGCGTAACCGGCAAAAATGTCGCCGAAATTGCCGGTCGGAACGGTGAACGAGATCTTGCGGTCCGGGCCGCCGAGGGCGATCGCCGTCGTAAAGTAATAGACGATCTGGGCCATGATCCGCGCCCAGTTGATCGAGTTGACGCCCGAGAGCCGCACCTTGTCGCGGAACGCGGCGTCGTTGAACATCGCTTTGACGAGGTTCTGGCAATCGTCGAAATTGCCCTTCACCGCCAGCGCATGAACATTGGCCGACGTCGAGGTGGTCATCTGCCGCTGCTGCACGGGCGAGACCTTGCCGTGCGGGAAGAGAATGAAAATGTCGGTGCGGTCGCGGCCGGCAAAGGCGTCGATCGCCGCCCCGCCCGTATCTCCGGACGTCGCGCCGACGATCGTCGCGCGCTCGCCGCGCTTCTCCAGCGCGTAGTCCATCAGGCGTGCCAGAAGCTGCATCGCCACATCCTTGAAGGCGAGCGTCGTGCCGTGGAAAAGCTCCATGACGAAGCTGTTCGGGCCGGTCTGCACCAAAGGCGCGATCGCCGGGTGGCGGAAGGTGCCGTAGGCTTCGTCGATCATCTTCCGGAAGATGTCGGCGGGGATTTCGCCATTGGTGAAGGGGGAGAGGATTGTAAACGCGATCTCCTGGTAGCTCTTGCCGCGCAGCGCGCGGATCTCCTTCTTGGAGAAATGCGGCCATTCGCGCGGAACATAGAGCCCGCCGTCACGTGCAAGACCCGTCAGCAAAGCATCGCAAAAGCCGAGAGAAGGGGCCTCGCCGCGGGTCGAGATGTAATCCACGTTCTTCATCCTTGAGTTAATGCCGGTGGAAATCCGGATAAGTGAGGCAGTCACCGGAATCGCTGCGGATCGAAATGTGCGTCAAAACGGTGCTTACCCAATCGATTTTTGTTCGCGCCGCTGATATAGACCATCGCAAACTGTCACGAAAGGCCCTCCAAACAAGACTTCGGGCCTACCAGAAAACTTTGTAAGAGGTGGAATAATCGTGTTCGGCAAGGTCTCGCGCTTCGTTGTTTCCGTATCCGTCGCGGCTGTTCTTGCAAGCTGCAATTCCTTGGGCGTCGGCGGCGACAGCAACAAGGCCGAAGCCCCCACGCAGCCGAACGGCAACGCGCAGATCATGCCGCTTGCCCCGCAGAACCCGTCTTCGAGCGACAAGTCGATCGGTACCGCCACCAATGCTTCCGGAAGCGTGCAGCCGGTGGTGCAGGGCTCGTGCCCGCAGATCTTCATGCGTGACCAGGACGCGATCTTCCGCACCTATGCCAAGGGCGGCAAGAAGCCGGCTGCCGGCGCCGATGGGCAGCAGCAGCCGACCGACCAGGTCGTCTATCAGGCCGCCTTCGGCGACTACACCCGCCAGTGCACGCTGAACGACCAGAACCTGACAATGACCGTCGTGGCGCAGATCCGCCTGATCGCCGGCCCGGCCGGCGGCCCCGGCCGCGTCACGTTGCCGATCCGGATTACCGCTGTCGACGGCGAGGATGTCGTCAATTCGCAGGTCGTGCCGTTTACCGCGGAAATTCCGGCGGGCCAGACTGCCGCGCAGGTGCTCTTCCGCCAGGATGGCTTCAAGCTGCCGGTCGGTTCCGGCGCGCTGGTCCGCGTCAATATCGGCTTCGATCAGGGCCCGGCCGCAAAGAACAAGAAGAGCTGAGGCGGAAAACTCCGCCCGGACTATTTGCGCCTCAGAGGACGCCTGCCCATTCCGACAGGGCAGCAACGACGCCGGGAAGGTCGCTCATCCGGGAAACAACCGTCTCCGCACCGGCATCCGTCAGCAGATCGGCGTGCGAGGGATAGGTATGCGATGCGCCGGTGAAACCGATGACGCGCATGCCGGCGGCGCGTGAAGCATGGATGCCGTGGACGGAATCTTCGACGACGACGGTTCTCGATGGCGAAACGCCCATTTTTTGCGCGCCGTGCAGGAAGATGTCCGGCTTCGGCTTGACGCGATCCGGCCCGAGATCCTTGGCGGAGAAGATGTTAGGCTCGAAAAGTTTCTTGAGGCCCACCTTGCCGAGCATCATGTCGAGCCGCTGCGTGCTTGAATTCGAGCAGACGCAACGCTTCAGGTTAATGCGGGAAACAGCGAACTCGACGCCGGGAATGGCCTGCACGTCGCGTTCGAGACGAAGGTCGAGCAACTTTTCGGATTTGTCGAGCAGTGAAGCCGAGAGCGGGATACTTGCCTCGCGCTCCACCTGCAGCAGAATGTTCTTCCAGGTCATGCCGGCAAAGCGCTCGGCCATCTCCTCGACGCCGATCGGATAACCTGCATCCGTCAGCAACTTGGATTCCACTTCCGCCGCGATGATTTCGGAATCGACCAGAACGCCGTCACAGTCGAAGATAATGAGGTCGAAGCCGTCCATAGTCTCAAGCCTTGTTGGGGATGCTGCCCTTTACACGATGGGTGCCGAAAGCTCAACCGGCAGGCTGGCATGGCTGGATTGCGCTTTGCGGGCGGCTTTGCCGCTTTCCTGCCGGAATTGGTTGCGGCTGCCCTCGGCTCAAGCCTCGACAAGCCAAATCCAGCCCTCTAATGGATACATATGGCCAAGGAACCTGAAGACACAATCGCAAGCCGCATCAGCCGGGTTCTCGCCGATCGCATCGTCCGCGGCGAATTGACGCCGGGACTGCGGCTTCGCCAGGATCACATCGCCGAGGAATTCGGCACGAGCCATGTGCCCGTGCGCGAGGCCTTTCGCCGGCTGGAGGCGCAGGGCCTTGCAATCAGCGAGCCGCGGCGCGGCGTTCGCGTTGCTTCGTTCGATCTGAAGGAGGTGCGCGAGGTTGCCGAGATGCGGGCGGCCCTCGAAGTACTCGCCTTGCGGCATGCTGCCAAGCATCTGACGCCGGCGATCCTCGATGCCGCCGAAGAGGCAACGCGCGAGGGCGACGCGGCGGCCGACGTTCACGCCTGGGAGGAGGCGAACCGAAGGTTTCATCGGCTGATCCTTGCGCCCTGCAATATGAACCGCCTGCTTGCGTCGATCGATGATCTGCATGCGGCGAGCGCCCGCTTTCTCTTTTCCGCCTGGCGTTCGGGCTGGGAAAAGCGCACCGATCACGACCATCGCGCCATTCTGCTGGCGCTGCGCCAGGGCAAGGCCGAAGAAGCTGCCGCCATTCTCGAAAAACACGTGCAATGGATCGGCCGCGCGCCGCAACCCATGCAGACCGGTGCGACCGCGCGCGACGCGTTTGCCATTGTCGGCTGACAACCTTTCGAAGCCGGCAGCATGCTCGGCTGGCTGGACGAGGCGAGGATCGGCTTTCCGGTGGTCGCCAATGGTTCGGGTGGACCTGCGCGGCTTGCAGAGCCGAAAATGCCTGGATGTTGGGCGTCGCTCCGTTTATCCTTGGTGGCGTTTTTGAAGTCGGCGCTTGCCGCCGCATCAGTCCTGAAGGGCATCCGCATCCACACGGAGTGCTGATTGTGACAGTCCGGCTACGTGGCCACCATCTGCTCTGCATGCTGACATTCGTCGGTGAAGGCTACACCCCGGCCTTCACCGCGAACTACCGGCGGCTCGCCGAGCGTCTTTCGGCCGGCGAGGAAATCGAGATCGTCTCCGGTCCGGACGATATCTGCGCGCCGCTTCTGCCCGAAGGTTTGCCGCACTGCCTTAGCCGGAGCGCGGTCGCGCGCGACGAGACTGCCGCCGAAGAAATCGGCCGATTGCTGCGTATTCCGATAGGCGAGGGAACGAAAATTGTGCCCGACGAGAAATTGCTGCGCAGGCTGCGCAGCAATTTTAAAGCTGGCACCATCCGCAGGGCCTGCGAGGAGTGCGAATGGAGCGAGCTTTGCGGCCATGTCGCCGGCAACGGCTTCAAGGACGCGCTTGTGGGTGCCCGTTAGGTTTCCACCGGGAAGAGCTGAAGGAACTGCCGCTCGCCCTCGGGCGAGAAGATCACCGAGCGGCTTTCGGCGTTCCGTCGAGCCCAGCCCTTATCGAAAAAGCTTGAAAGCAGGGCCTTGCCGAGGCTGCCGGCGAGATGTGCGCGGCGTTCGCTCCAGTCGAGACACGAGCGGCAAAGCGGACGGCGCGACGATTTGAGATCGGAGACATCAATGCCGATGCATCTCAACTGGCTCTCGCCTTCCGAGCTGACAGACAGGCCTTCGCCGACGGCGTTGATCGCGCCCGAGGCCACGAGGCTGTCGAGCATGCGCACGCCATAGTCTCCCGCCAGATGGTCGTAGCAGATGCGTGCCTTGCGCAGCGCCGGTTCCTTTGGTCCGGGGCGGTGGCGCAGGTGTCCGCGCGCGGCGGCAAAACCCATGATGCTTTCCAGCAGCTTGCCGACCCCATCGTCGGCAAGCGCGAAATAGCGATGACGGCCCTGCTTGCGCTGCGCCAACAGGCCGCCGGCTTCGAGCTTGGCAAGATGCGTGCTCGCCGTCTGCAGCGTGATGCCGCCTGCCGCTGCGAGCTCGGTCGCCGTCAGCGCCTTGCCGCCCATCAGCGCGGTCAGCATGTTGGCGCGGGCGGGATCGCCGATCAGCGCCCCGATTTGTGCGATGTCTGGTCCTTCTTTCATACTTCGATCGTAACCGAAGCATCTTCGTTCGGCAATGTGCGAAAACTGTCTCACAGAAAAAGGAGACAACGATGATTACCTGCTTCATCCGCTACGAGATCGATCCCTTCAAGAAGGATGCCTTTGCCAAATATGCCCGCAACTGGGGCCACGTCATTCCGCAAAACGGCGCCGATCTCATCGGCTATTTCGGCCCGCACGAGGGCTCCGCGACCACGGCCTACGGGGTCTACAACATCGAAAGCCTCGCCGCCTACGAGGCCTACCGCGCCCGCCTCGCGGCCGATCCGCTCGGCAGGGAAAACTATGAATTCGCCAAACGCGAGCGTTTCATCCTGAAGGAGGACCGCATCTTCCTGAAGAACGTCTCCGCTCCTCATGCCAAGCTGGTGCTGCCATGATCGCCGTCATCTTCGAAGTCGTCCCCTATATGGGCGAACGACACAAATATCTCGATCTCGCCGGCGATCTGCGCGCCGAACTCGAGAAGATCGACGGCTTCATCTCCATCGAACGCTTCGAGAGCCTGACCTTGCGGGGCAAGCTGCTGTCGCTGTCATTCTGGCGGGACGAAATGGCCGTCAAGGAGTGGCGGAACCTCGAAGCCCACCGCGCGGCGCAAAAGGCAGGCCGAAACGGCATCTTCGCCGACTACCGCCTGCGCATCGGCCACGTCCTCCGCGACTACGGCATGTTCGAAAGGGCGGAAGTGCCGGCGGATAGCAAAGAGGTGCACGCGGCGTAGTCAGGCTTGGTCCACCTGTTTTTGAATGGCTTCGACAGCGATCCGGATCTTCGGAAGTTCATCCACGATGACGCCCCAGATGATCCTGTCGGAAAGGCCATGATACTCGTGCCTCAGGACGTTTCCGATCGCCTTGACGCGCGGCCAGGGTATTTCCGGCCGGACGCTCTTGAGTTCGTCCGGAATTCTGCGGCTGGCTTCCGAGATGATCTCTACGGCTCGCTCCAAAGCGAGGCGCAGGATTATGTCATTCTGGTAGTCCGCGAATGACTTGCCGGCAATTGCTGCCTCGATGATGGCAATCGCCTCTAGAATGTCGCGCAGAAAGTGCCGAACCTCGCGAGGCATCAAAAGACCTGCAACGCTGAATTTTCGATCATGTCCTTCAACATGGGGTGAAGGCTGTCCCGCGTCGTGACGTCCACGGGCAAATGCAACTCGTCTTCCAGAAGGAGCTTGATGCCGATGAGATCGAAGGCGTTGAAGCGGCTCGCCGGATCGTAGTCGATAAAGAGGTCGAGGTCGCTCGCCGGGCCTGCCTCGTCCCTTGCCACGGAGCCGAAAAGGTAAAGCGAAGTCGCACCGAGTGCCCGGATGGCGTCGGCCTGTCGCTTCAGTTGCTCGATGGCGTCACTTCTCTTCATAAAATCAGTTTAGCGTAGCGGAGACTTTTGTTCCACGCCCTCTATTTATTTCCCGAAATCATGCACCGCTTCAGCCTTTGGTAACCAACTTGGGTAACCATAACGGCGAGTAAAGCGTAATGTGTATGAGCGAGTATCCATATGGCGTCAGTTTTTCCGCTTGCCGATCTCAAGACCTCCGCAAAGCCGGGTTCTTGGATCGACACGATCATCAAGGGTGATTGTGTCGCTGCCCTCGAAGCTTTGCCGACCAACTCCGTCGACGTCATTTTTGCCGATCCACCCTATAATCTTCAGCTCGGCGGCACGCTTCATCGTCCGGACCAGTCGCTTGTCGACGCCGTCGATGACGAGTGGGATCAGTTCGCTTCCTTCGAAGCCTATGACGCTTTCACCCGCGCCTGGCTGCTTGCCTGCCGCCGCGTGCTGAAGCCGACCGGCACGATCTGGATCATCGGCTCCTATCATAACATCTTCCGCGTCGGCGCCACGCTGCAGGATCTGAATTTCTGGATCCTCAACGATATCGTCTGGCGCAAGACCAATCCGATGCCGAATTTCAAGGGCCGCCGTTTCCAGAACGCCCATGAGACGATGATCTGGGCAAGCCCCGATGCCAAGGCGAAGGGCTATACCTTCAACTACGATGCCATGAAGGCCGCCAACGACGACGTGCAGATGCGCTCGGATTGGCTGTTTCCGATCTGCAGTGGTGGCGAGCGCCTGAAGGGCGACGACGGCAAGAAGGTCCATCCGACCCAGAAGCCGGAAGCCCTGCTTGCCCGCGTCATCATGGCATCATCGAAGCCCGGCGACGTCATCCTCGACCCGTTCTTCGGCTCCGGAACGACGGGTGCAGTCGCCAAGCGCCTCGGCCGCCACTTCGTCGGGATCGAGCGCGAGCAGGATTACATCGATGCAGCTTCGGCCCGTATCGCCGCCGTCGAGCCGCTCGGCAAGGCCGAACTCACCGTGATGACCGGCAAGAAGCAGGAAGTTCGCGTCGCCTTCAACGTCCTGGTCGAGAGCGGGCTTATCAAGCCAGGCCAGGTGCTGACGGATGCCCGCCGCCGCTACAGTGCCATCGTTCGCGCCGACGGCACGGTAGCCTCCGGTGGCGAAGCGGGTTCAATTCATCGTCTCGGCGCGAAGGTGCAGGGACTTGATGCATGCAATGGATGGACGTTCTGGCATTTCGAAGACGGGCAATCCCTGCGCCCGATCGACGATTTGCGCTCGATCGTCCGCAGTGATCTGGCAAAGGCGGATTGAGCAGCGGCTTGGCCTGATCGAGACTGCCTTCTTCCGTTTTTTGTACCTCCAGTCGCGGAAGAAGGCCCATGGCGCCCGGGGATCAACACCTCCGGGCGCCTTTCGTTTGTGATGCGGTCTAGCGCTTGAGAAGAGCCAGCCGCTCCTCATCCTCGTCCCGCTGTCGGCCGCCGATCGCAGCAGCCACACAGGCGCAGAAAGCGCCGACGAAAAGCGATAACGCGCCGGCAAGCGCGGCGACAGACGCCGCCTTGCGGGCGGTATCGGCTGCCTCCTTCGCGGCTGCCTTGGCATCGTCGATACGCTTCAGTGTCGCATCGACACGAGCCTTGGCATCAGCCTCGGAGAGACCGGTGCGGGATGCCACGACCTGATCCAGGTAAGTACGGTCGTCCGGGGCGATTTCGCCGCTCGTCGCCCCGCTGACCAGGATGCGCGACACCTCGGCGCTCACTTGCTCGTTGCTTTGATTGGCCGGCGGGGTGCGTGGGTCGGCCGGGCGAAGCAGCGCGTCGGTGAAGTAGGATGGCGAAAAACCGCTCGTCATCTCGTCCGTATTGGCAGCGGCGGCTGCCGCACCGGCTGTGCCGGCAGCGCCGACTGCCGACGCAGTCGCCTGCGCGCCCGCGCCGATGATCGAAAAGACCGCCGAACTCAGCAGGGATGCGACGACGAGCGTCGCCAAAGCCCAGGCAAGGAAACCGTGAGCCGTGTCGCGGAAGAAGATTTCATAGGTGTGGAGGCCCGCCCATTTGGTGCGAAGCCTGCCAGTCAGGTAGCCGCCAAGAGCGGCAGAAATCCATTGCACGAGGACCAGCCAGATGGCAGCGGATGTGCCGATCGTCGTCAGCGAACTGCTGTCATTCTCCCAGGGCGAAATCATCGTCAGTCCGAGGCCGGAGCCGATCAGCATGAGAACCAGGGTCATGACCGTCGCGGCAAGCGCTCCGGCGATGATTGGTCCCCAGCTGACGGCGGACGATGAGGATTCGAGCGGTATGTCGTTTGTCGTAGTCGTCTCGATTATCGTCATTGCCGCCTCTCAATGCCAGAACAGCAGGATCAGCAGAATGAGCGGAATCGGAACGCCCAGCAGCCAAAGCAAAATACCTCTACCCATCGTAACCTCCTTCCGGCGCGGCCGGTCTCATTGATTTTTCAACAGCCGGTCCGAAAGCCGGCTGTATTCAAACATCAAAGAGAGGTAATTGTTCCTAAGGAGAGCCGTTCGTTCAAAAAGCCTGGTAATCGGTTACCTCGACATGGGTGACGCGGCCCTCGTCGTCGAAGGTGATTGTTTCCTCGCCTTCGCGGATAAGCGGCTTGCCGCTTCTGCTGTGCGTCGCCCGCACCGACCAAACGGCGCGCCCGGCGTTCGGGCTCACCTTTTCGATCAGCGTATCGACCGCCGTCTGGTCCGGATAATCGTCGAAATACCTCCTGAAGGCAGTCATGATGGCGTGCCGGCCGGCAAGACTTCCGACGCAGTTCGACACATAGGTCGCGTCCTGGGCGAAACAGTTCTCGATCGTTTCGAAATCGAGTGCATTGATCGCGCCGTGAAACAGCTTGATCGCGTCGACTGGATCGAATGCCATCGTCAAACGCTTACGCCATAAGAGGCAAGATCGTTGCGCAGTTTTGCAGCGCCGGTGAAGAGCACAGCCTGCCAGCCCGCCGCCTTGGCGCCTTCGACATTGGGAAGCGAGTCGTCGATGAAGATCGTCGCCGCCGGCTCCAGCCCGAAGCTCTTGGCATGCGTTTCGTAGATCGCCACATCGGGCTTGATCAGCCGGACATCGCCCGAAACGGTGACACCGCGCGGCTTCGTCAGGAAGGGGAAGCGCTCTTGCGCCTCGCGGAAGGTGTCGGATGCGAAGTTCGTCAGCATCGTCACATCGCGGCCCTTTGCAATCAGCCCCTCCATGATCGCCACGCTGTCCTCGTAGGCATGAGGCACCATCTCGTGCCAGTACTTGCGGAATGCGCGGATGTGCTCTTCCCGCGTCGGGTGGGTTTCGATCAGCAGCGCCTCGGCATCCGCCCAGGTGCGTCCGCGGTCCTGCTCGACGTTCCAGTCGTGGGTGCAGACGTTATCGAAGAACCACTTGCGCTCGGTCTCGTCGGGAATAAGGCGGCTGAAGGGAATGTTCGGATCGTAATGGATGAGAACTTTGCCGATATCGAAAACAATGTGATTGATGGATGCAGTCATGTGTCATCTCTTCAGAGTTGTAAACGCGAGAGGAATAGCGGTTGCGATCGCTTTTTTCATGATGGTCGGCAGCGCCTGAGCTTCAAGATTTGTAACCGGCTCCCACCATCCGTCATCCATCTGAACTCGGGATGGGATCGCCGTTCGATAAATCGAGAGCCTCAGTTCGAAATGTGTAAAGACATGGCTGACGGTGCCGCATGCCTCCCATTGTGCGGGGAAGGGGGCTGCGTCCGTGGAAGTCTCGCCGTCGGCCCTCGATGTCCATGCCGTCGTCGGCACCTCCATCATGCCGCCGAGGAGACCGCTTGCGACTCGCCGCCGCAGGAGGATATCGCCTTCCGCCGTGACCGCGATGAAGGCGGCGCCGCGCCGCATTGGCTTTTCCTTCTTGGCCGCCTTCACCGGAAACTGCTCCGGGTCATGCAGCCGAAGCGCCTCGCACGATCCCCTGAACGGACAGAGCGAGCAAGCTGGCCGCTTCGGCGTGCAGATCGTTGCGCCGAGGTCCATCATCGCCTGGGCGAAATCGCCCGGGCGGTCGGCGGGCGTCAGCAGCGCCACCTTCTGCTTCATCAGCGGCTTGCCGGCCGGAAGCGGTGTGGCGATCGCGTAGAGCCTGGAAATCACTCGCTCGACATTACCGTCCATGACGGCGGCGCGCCGGTTGAAAGCGATCGCCGCGACGGCCGCCGCCGTATAGTCGCCGATGCCCGGCAGCGACTTGAGACCGTCCTCCGTATCCGGAAAAACGCCTTTATGCTGCGCGGCGACGGCTTCGGCGCATTTCTTCAGATTGCGGGCGCGCGCGTAATAGCCGAGCCCAGCCCAGGCCGCCATGACGTCCTCGCTCGGTGCCGCCGCGAGATCGAGAACAGTCGGCCAGCGCACAAGGAAATTCGCAAAGTAGGGCTTCACGGCCTGCACGGTCGTCTGCTGCAGCATGACTTCCGACAACCAGACGCGATAGGGATCGGCCCTCACGCCGCGCGCCGCCATCGGCGGTGAAACGCGCCAGGGCAGATCGCGGTGATGCCGGTCGTACCAGTCAAGCAGGGGTTGCGCGGTGGGCGCGTCGAGTGTCGTTGAGGTCATCATTTGCCGCGGGACGGGGAAGTGCCCTATACTTGGCGGAGTAACCGCGGCCGATCAAGGCGGCGGCGCCGAATGGCGACGGCATCCGAAGGTTTCGATGAGTTATCCACGCAAAGGTGAACAGCAGATCTCCGAACTGACGAACGGACTGATCGATCCGGTGCTTGCGCGGCGGGCGGGGATCAATACGGCGCTGCTCGGCTCCTGGGACGAAATCGCCGGTGAGGATTTCGCCGATTGCACTCGGCCGGAAAAGATCGCATGGGCCCGCGGTAGCGAAGACGGCACCTATAGGCCCGGCGTCCTCACGATCGCCTGCGAAGGTGCCCGCGCCCTTTTCCTCACGCATGCGCAGGGCGAGCTGATTCAGCGCATCAACAGCTTCTTCGGCTTCGCCGCAGTTCACCAGATCCGCATCGTGCAGAAACCCGTGTCGCCGGCCCCCAAGCGGTCCCGCACGCCGCCGCCTCTGAAGGGCGAAGCAGCCCGCAGGCTCGACGGCATGATGGAGGGCATCACGGACGACAAGCTGCGCGAGGCGGTCAAGCGGTTGGGCACTGCGGTTCTGGGCAGGAAGGGCAGGTAGAATCAAAAGAGCCGCCTTCGAAAAGGCAGCTCTTGATGATCGGGAACGACGTCCCGGCGGCCTCAGGTATTGAAGAACAGACTGTGGTCCATGCCGGACAGAATGGCGCCCGTGTTGAGAACAGGATTGTCGTTGTAGTGCGCCAGAATCGCGTTCTGATCGTTCGCCATCAGGGCGAATTCAGCAACGATTTCAAGATAGTTGTCCTGCAAGACGGTGGATGTCGGGTCGAGGTTGGTCACGAATACGAGACCGGTGGGCGGCGCGTCGGTCAGTATGATCCGCAGGTCGGGACGATATTTCTTCAGGATCGGGACGATCTTCCATACGTCTCCGGTCCACCAGCCAGGAAACGCCGTTTGGGCGCTCAACTGGTTGGCGGTTTGCAGATCGCGGTTGACCATGGCTTCGCCGAGAGGCAGGCAGTCGTGCATGCAGATCAGCGTATTCCGGGAGCTGATGCGTTCCGTATTGTAGAAGTCGCGGAGGAGATATTCGAAAAGATGCATGCCGTCGAGGAAGCACAGATCCGGACGGCCCCCGAATTCGCCGACGACATCGATATCGCTGAAGAAGCGATCGCTGGTCATATGAAACAGGCTTATCCGCTTCTTGCGGGCCGCTACGTTGGCCGTGATGATGAACTCGGGATCGACTGCAAAAGCGGTTTCGGCCGCTACATGGCTGAACGTAATGCCTCTCTGGACGCCGATCTCCAGGTACCGCTTCACGCTCCGCTTTTCGGAGAGACGCGATAATAGCTCATTATAGGTCGTGCCCGCATGACGGGATGGAAGATCCATAATCTTTGGCCTGCCTGTTTGTGTTGGTATTCGCAGATCGCGGCGATGCTCAGTCACAGAAAGCGCGCGCATCCCGATTAATGAAATTCCGCTTGTGCGAACCTTAAGGCGTCCCGGACCGCCTGGATTTGGCGGATCACTTGCTTTTGGACCCATCAAGGTCACAATTCTTTGAAGAAAGTTGGCGAAGCGTGCCTTGTTCGCGGCGGCATGCCGTTATATCGCACATGCAGCCGCTCTTTTGATTAGGGGAACCCATGCAGATCTCTGAAATGCAACTGACGAAACGCCAGCTTCTTTGCGCAATGGCCGCCGCGACTGCGACCTTGGCAGCCTCCGGAGCTGCCGATGCAGCGCCCGAGATTCCGCAGCCCGATGGCGACGTCGACATGGCGGCAGTGCTCAAGCCCGGTCCCCTGCCGGAAATGGCGCTCGGCAAGGAAGATGCTCCGGTGACCATCGTCGAATACATGTCGATGACCTGCCCGCACTGCGCGCATTTCCACAACACGACCTTTGACGAGATCAAGAAGAAATACGTCGATACCGGCAAGGCGCGCTTCATCATCCGCGAGTTCCCGTTCGATCCGGCCGCTGCCGCCGCCTTCATGCTCGCTCGCTGCAATGCCTCAAACGCGGAAGAATTGAGCACGCCGGAGCAGTATTTCCCGATGGTGGCCATGCTGTTCAAGCAGCAGGAAACGTGGGCGGCAGCCGAAGATCGCCGTGCGGCACTTCTCCAGATGTCCAAACTCGCTGGATTTACTGAGGATAGCTTTACGAAGTGCTTGACGAACCAGAAGCTTCTGGATGAAGTGAATGCGACCCGGGAAAGGGGCGCCAAGGACTTTGGCGTCAACGCCACGCCGACTTTCCTCATTAACGGGAAGCGCTATTCTGGAGACATGCCGGTTGACACCATGTCGGCCCTCATCGATAGCCTGCTCTGATCCGAACCGTTTGAAGACAACGGGCGACGGCAATAGCCGTGCGCCCGTTTTTTATTTTGCGCTATCCCTTCTCCCCCCGGGGGAGAAGGTGCCCGAAGGGCGGATGAGGGGGGCGAGGCGCGGGCGCGCCGGCCACCTCCATCTCCGCATCGTTTCTGATCGCTTGCGCCCGGTACCCCTTCATCCGGCTCTTCGAGCCGCCTTCTCCCCGAGGGGAGAAGGGGAGATCGCGGCATGAAGTTCAACAAGCTCCGCCTTGTCGGCTTCAAGTCCTTCGTCGAGCCGGCGGAATTCATCATCGAGCGCGGCCTGACCGGCGTCGTCGGGCCGAATGGCTGCGGCAAGTCCAACCTGGTCGAGGCGCTGCGCTGGGTAATGGGCGAAAATTCCTACAAGAACATGCGCGCCTCCGGCATGGACGACGTGATCTTTTCCGGTTCGGGAAACCGTCCGGCGCGCAATACGGCCGAAGTCGCCCTCTATCTTGACAATGGCGAGCGTAGGGCGCCTGCCGCCTTCAACGACAGCGACGAAATCCAGGTCACCCGCCGCATCGAGCGCGAGCAGGGCTCGATCTATCGCATCAACGGCAAGGAAAGCCGCGCCAAGGACGTGCAGCTTCTTTTCGCCGATGCCTCGACCGGCGCACGTTCGCCCTCGATGGTCGGGCAGGGGCGCATCGGCGAGCTGATTGCGGCAAAGCCCCAGGCCCGCCGCCAGCTGCTGGAAGAGGCGGCCGGCATTTCCGGCCTGCATTCCCGCCGTCATGAGGCCGAACTGCGGCTGCGCGCCGCCGAAGGCAACCTCGAGCGGCTGGATGACGTGACATCGCAGCTCGAAAGCCAGATCGAGAGCCTGAAGCGGCAAGCGCGCCAGGCAAGCCGTTTCAAGACGCTGTCTGCTGAAATCCGCGCCCGCGAGGCAACGCTCCTGCATATCCGCTGGGTGCAGGCGAAGGAGGCGGAGGCCGAGGCCGACAGCGCGCTTAACCAGGCAACGGTCGTCGTTGCCGAAAAAGCCCAAGTTCAGATGGAGGCCGCAAAGGCCCAGGCGGTCGCCAGCCTGAAGCTGCCGGAACTGCGCGAAAGCGAGGCACGCGCTGCGGCGGCCCTCCAGCGCCTGCAGATCGCCAAGACCCAGCTCGAGGACGATGCAAACCGCATTCTCAGGCGCCGCGACGAGCTCACCCGCAGACTGACGCAGCTTGCCGAGGACATTCGCCGCGAGGAGCGGTTGGTGTCCGACAATGCCGCAATCCTTGCGCGGCTCGATGCCGAAGAGGCCGACATCGTCGAGATCTTGGCAGATTCCGGCCGCCATGCCGATGAACTGCGAGAAGCCTTCGAAGACGCGGCCGCCAGGCTCGCCGACAGCGAACGCGTCTTCGCGGCGCTGACGGCCGAACGCGCCGAGGCTGCGGCCGGGCGCAATCAGCTTGAGCGCGCGATCCGCGATCTGGCCGACCGCAAGATGCGCCTCGAGCGGCAGATGGATGAAGCGAACCGCGAGCTCTCCGGTGTCGCCGGTAAGATCGCCGCGCTGCCCGATCCTGACGAAAAGCGGGCGATGGTCGAGGCGGGCGAGGTAGCCGTTGCCGAGGCCGAAGCGACGATCCAGGCGGTTGAACGGACGCTTGCCGCTGCCCGCGAAGCCGAAGCGCTTGCCCGCGCGCCGGTCGATCAGGCCCGCTCGAAGCTCAATGCGCTTGAAACTGAAGCCCGCACGATTTCGAGCATGCTTGCGGCCGGTGCTGCGGCTGGAGAATTCCCGCCGGTTGCCGATGAGCTTAACGTTGATCGCGGCTTCGAAACGGCTTTGGGTGCGGCCCTCGGCGACGATCTGGAATCACCGCTCGATCCGAAGGCGCCAGCCCATTGGTCGCAGAATGGCGACGGCGCGTCCGACGCTGCGCTGCCGCCCGGTGCCGTGCCGCTGGCGAACCATGTCGCCGCCCCGGCGGCCCTGACGCGCAGCTTGAAGCAGATCGGCCTCGTTGCCAATGCCGACGCCGCGCGGCGTCTGATGAAGGACCTGCAGCCCGGACAGCGGCTGGTAACGAAGGAAGGCGCGGTCTATCGCTGGGATGGTCATGTGACCGGTGCCGACGCCCCAAGCGCCGCCGCTCTGCGCCTGGCCCAAAGGAATCGGCTCGGCGAGCTCGAGAACGAAGTCTCGCTTGCCCGCGATGGTCTCGCCGAAGCGGCGGAGCGGCTTCAGTCGGCGGCTGAGGCCATTCGCAGCGAGGAACGCAAGCTCATCGAGGCGCGTGACATGAGCCGCATTGCGGCCCGGCACCTCGCCGAAGGTCGTGACGCGCTGGCCGCTGCCGAACGCGCCTCCGGCGATCTCATTCGCCGTCGAGACGTGATTGCCGAGGCCGTCAGCCAGCTCCAGTCACAGCTGGAAGACCTTGCCATTCAGGAAGAGAATGCGCGCATCGAGCTCGAAGACGCGCCTGACCTGACGGCGCTCGATGAGCGGCTGCGCATCCAGCAGGCTGCGGTCGCAACCGAGCGCGGCCTTACGGCCGAAGCCCGCGCCCGCCACGACAGCCTCAACCGCGAGAACGAGGCCCGCCAGCGCCGGATCGTGGCGATCGGCCAGGAGCGCGAGACTTGGCGCCATCGCGCCGCCAGCGCCGAGGATCACATCGCGACCCTGCGCGAGCGCGAAGAGGAAGCTCGCGAAGAAGCCGCCGAACTCGAATTGGCTCCGGATGAATTCGACGACAAGCGCCGTGCGCTGCTGAGCGAGCTGCAGAAGGCCGAGGCCGCACGGCGCGAGGCCTCCGATCTCCTGGCTGCCGCCGAGCTCGTGCAGCGCGACGCGGATCACAAGGCTGCCGTCGCCCTTTCCGAACTTGCCGAAAGCCGCGAGCGGCGTGGCCGGGCCGAAGAGCGCCTCGTCTCCGCCCGGGAAAAGCGGCAGGAGAGCGAGGGCCGTATTCGCGAGGCGCTGAATGTTCCGCCGCATGAGGCATTCCGCCTGACGGGCCTGCAGCCCACGCAGTCAATTCCCGATCCGCGTGAGGTCGAGCGCGAGCTGGAACGCCTGAAGATGGAGCGCGAGCGCCTTGGCGCAGTCAACCTGCGCGCAGAGGAAGAGCAGAAGGAACTCACCGAAAAGCTTCAGGCCTTGATCAAGGAGCGCGACGATGTCATCGATGCCATCCGCAAGCTCCGCGGCGCGATCCAGAGCCTCAATCGCGAGGGCCGCGAGCGTCTGATCGCTGCCTTCGACGTCGTCAACGCCCAGTTCCAGCGCCTCTTTACTCACCTTTTCGGTGGCGGGACGGCAGAACTGCAGCTGATCGAATCGGATGATCCTCTGGAAGCCGGGCTGGAAATCCTCGCACGCCCGCCGGGCAAGAAGCCGCAGACCATGACGCTTCTCTCGGGGGGCGAGCAGGCACTGACGGCCATGGCCCTGATCTTCGCAGTCTTCCTCACCAATCCTGCGCCGATCTGCGTGCTCGACGAGGTCGACGCTCCCCTCGACGACCACAATGTCGAGCGCTACTGCAATCTGATGGATGAGATGGCCGCGTCGACGGAGACCCGATTCGTGATCATTACTCATAATCCGATCACCATGGCTCGCATGGATCGACTTTTTGGTGTAACAATGGCTGAGCAAGGCGTATCGCAGCTTGTTTCTGTGGATTTGCAGACCGCCGAACGCCTTCGGGAAACCGGCTGAAAAATAAGGTTTTTTAGAAAACCCCAAAAAAGGTCGCTGTTGCTGCCGCGTACTAACCCACTTGGGTGATGCGCTTTTTATGAAATTGAATTAGAAGTTGTTTTACAAAGGCGGACCTGAACAGTCCATCGCATGTTGGATCTACCGGGTAGCATACCGGATTAGGGTGATCTGGATTTACCTGGTTTTCGAGACCCCCCGTCCGGGTTCCTGGCTGGACGGAAAAAAGGCTTTGCGGGACCGTTGTTGCCGGTCCCGCAAAGCCCTTTTCTTTTTCTCCACCAATTTCCGCGAAAATGGCCGCATTTTTGTGCGATGCAACATTTCGCCATATTTGTCGATTTTCATTTCAGGACCAAGGGAATAAGCTAGGCCTGATTTTACGATCGGGGGAAAGATGACCAAGCTCGTCTATACGTTCGGCGAAGGGCAGGCGGAAGGCCGCGCCCGAAACCATGACGTCTTGGGCGGCAAGGGCGCCAACCTCGCCGAGATGTGCAGCCTTGGCCTGCCGGTGCCGCCGGGCTTCACCATCATCGCGGACGCCTGTAGTGATTACTACGCGGCCGGCAAACGCATCGATACCGTCCTGAAAGAGGAAATTCGACGCGGATTGGAAACGATCGAGGCGTCGACCGGCCGGCGCTTTGGCGCAAAGGACCGGCCGTTGCTTCTGTCCGTCCGCTCGGGTGCCCGCACGTCCATGCCGGGCATGATGGACACGGTTCTCAATCTCGGTCTCAACGACGAAACCGTGCAGGCGCTCGGACATGATGCGGGGGACGCCCGGTTCGCCTGGGACAGTTATCGCCGCTTCATCCAGATGTATGCGGATGTGGTCATGGGCCTCGACCACGAAATCTTCGAGGAAATCCTCGAAGACCAGAAGGCGCGCCTCGGCCATGAGTTTGATACCGAGCTCACTGCCACCGACTGGCAGCATGTGGTTTTGCTCTATAAGGAGCTGATCGAAGAGGAACTCGGCGAGGAGTTCCCGCAAGACCCGGAAGAGCAGCTTTGGGGGGCCGTCGGCGCAGTCTTTTCGAGCTGGATGAGCCCGCGCGCAGTCACCTATCGCCAGTTACACAACATCCCAGGCACCTGGGGCACGGCCGTCAACATCCAGGCCATGGTGTTCGGCAATCTCGGCAATTCGTCGGCAACGGGGGTTGCCTTCACACGCAATCCCTCGACGGGCGAGAAGTCGCTCTACGGCGAATTTCTGGTCAACGCGCAAGGCGAAGACGTGGTCGCCGGCATCCGCACGCCGCAGAGCATCACGGAGGAAGGCCGCATCAATTCCGGCTCCGACCGCCCATCGCTGGAAAAGCTGATGCCGGAAGCGTTTGCCGAGCTCACCCGCATCTGCGCCGAGCTCGAGGCGCATTTCCGCGATATGCAGGACATCGAGTTCACGATCGAGCGCGGCAAGCTCTGGATGCTGCAGACTCGTTCCGGCAAGCGTTCGACGAAGGCAGCGATGAAGATCGCCGTCGACATGGTGGACGAGAAGCTGATCACCGAAGAGCAGGCGGTGCTGCGCATCGAGCCGTCGACGCTCGACCAGCTTCTGCATCCGACGATCGATCCCCGCGTCCAGGGCCAGGTGATCGGATCCGGATTGCCGGCCTCGCCGGGCGCTGCCACGGGCGAAATCGTCTTCACCGCCGAGGAGGCCGTGGAGGCGCAGGAGGAAGGCCGCAAGGTCATTCTGCTGCGCGTCGAAACGAGCCCGGAAGATATCCACGGCATGCATGCTGCCGAAGGCATCCTGACCACGCGCGGCGGCATGACGAGCCATGCGGCTGTCGTTGCTCGCGGCATGGGCATCCCCTGCGTGGTCGGCGCGGGAACCATGCGGATCGATCTCCGCAACGAACGCCTCATCGGCATGGGCGTGACCCTGAAAAAAGGCGACGTCATAACCATCGACGGTTCCTCCGGGCACGTGCTGAAGGGCGAGGTACCGATGATCCAGCCAGAGCTTTCCGGCGATTTCGGCCGCATCATGGGCTGGGCCGACAGGGTTCGTCGCATGAGGGTGCGCACCAATGCCGACACGCCCGCCGATGCGCGCGCCGCGCGCGCCTTCGGGGCCGAAGGGATCGGTCTTTGCCGCACCGAGCATATGTTTTTCGAAGGCGAGCGCATCCACGCGATGCGAGAGATGATCCTTGCCGAAGACGAGACGGGCAGACGGGCGGCGCTCGACAAGCTGTTGCCGATGCAGCGGCTGGATTTCACCGGCCTCTTCACCGTCATGCACGGCCTGCCGGTGACCATCCGCCTGCTCGACCCGCCGCTCCACGAGTTCCTGCCGAAGACGGACGAGGAGATTGCCGATGTAGCGGCCGCCATGGCCATGGAGGCCACCGCGCTTCGCCAACGCGTCGATGCGCTGCACGAGTTCAATCCGATGCTCGGCCACCGCGGCTGCCGCCTTGCCATCTCCTATCCTGAAATCGTCGAGATGCAGGCGCGCGCCATCTTCGAGGCCGCCGTCGCCGCTGCGCAGGAAACCGGTGCAGCCGTGGTGCCGGAAATCATGGTGCCGCTCGTCGGTCTGCGTTCCGAACTGGATTACGTCAAGGAACGGATCGATACGACTGCCAAGGCCGTCATGGCCGAAGGCGGCCTGAAGATCGACTATCTCGTCGGCACAATGATCGAGCTTCCGCGCGCCGCTCTCCGCGCCCACAAGATCGCCGAGGCTGCCGAATTCTTCTCCTTTGGCACCAACGACCTGACGCAGACGACCTTCGGCATTTCCCGCGACGACGCTTCCGCCTTCATTCCGACGTACCAGCGCAAGGGAATCATCGAGCACGATCCCTTCATCTCACTGGACTTCGAGGGAGTCGGCGAGCTGATCAGCCTCGCCGCCGAACGCGGCAGGCGCACGCGCAACGACATGAAACTCGGTATTTGCGGCGAGCATGGCGGTGACCCGGTCTCGATCCATTTTTGCGAAGAGATCGGCCTCGATTACGTCTCCTGTTCGCCATTCCGCGTGCCGATTGCCCGGCTGGCGGCAGCGCAGGCAGCCATCAATGGTAATCAGCGGTCGTAACGCGAACCGGAGATGAGCCGGTCGAAGTTGTCGTCCGCCTGCAAGCGAAAGGCCCGTGCGTCGGCGCGCCGGTCAAGCTCGATGCGCTGCAGGCAGGTGGCAAAGGCATCGGTGCCGCGCCGGAAGCCATAGCTGAGGCATGTCCGGTCATCGATGGCTCGCTGCTCTGCCGGCGTCACACTCTGGCAAGCCGAAAGGCCGATTGCGACCGCAGCGAGAGCGAAGGAAAGGGCGGAAAGACGCATGGTGCACATTCTCCGATGCATGAACCGGTCGCCCGACAAAAGGCGATTTGCCGGCTCGCGTCAACAAGCACCGGAAAAACGCTGAACTCGTCAGATGCGCTCCAGAACCTCGATGAAGGCATCCGCAAAGCGCACGAGATGGGCCGTCTCCTGATCCGGCGCCTGGATCCGGATTTCCGAGCTGTTGCCATCGAGAACGGCAAGCAGGACCCGCATTCCCCCATTGACCGACGGCACACGCAAAACGCCGATGCGCTTGCAGTCCTCGATCAGGCCGGCCGCCGGAAGATCGAAGAGGAATTCGCCCCTGGCATTGCTTGCCGCCGTGCGCACGGCGTCGCAGAAACCTGCTTCGCCGCCGTCATAACCTTCCAGCGAAAGCTCGAGCTGGAGAAGCTCCATCGGCAGGAAGGATGCGGATTGATCGCTTGTGCCTCGCGGGGAAGTCTGCGGCTTTGTGGTCGTCTCTGATGAAAGCATGCCCTCTCTGCTCCTTACAGTTGTGCCAAAACCCAGATCACCCTTTCGACATATCAGATCTTGCTTATGAAAGCCATCTCACCCTTTTGGGTGGATTGCTTGCTCCGTGTGGCGAGACAACAGTTTCAATTTGGACGAATCTTGCCATAAACAAAGGTGCGCTCCTCTCGGGGCTCCCCAGGCGAATGCGCGCTGCGCGTAACCGGTAAGTTTGATGGCCATCCGTTTTGACCGCCCCGTTTCCAATTCGGCCCGCTTTTCGCGGCGCGTCGGGGCGTTTGCGCTGGTGCTGTGGGTGGCGACGCTCATCGCCCATCGCTTCGGCGGGCTGGCAACGCCCTATTTCGTGCTGCTTGTTCTTTTTTCCTTCGGTTGTGCACTGCTTGCCGCCTTGCTGGCGGCTGAGGGTCTCAGAAGCCTCTGGATGACCGGAGCCGAAGGCGGGCTGGATGCGCTGAAAGCGCTGATCTTCGCCGTCTTTCCGCTGGCATTCGGCGGATTTGCCGCCGAGCGCTACTTGACGCTGCCGGCCATCTACGACGTATCGACCGATGTCTCTTCGGCACCCGATTGGCTCTCGCCGCCGCACGCCGATCAGATCTGGATGAAGCGCAACCCGGATGTGTCGTCGCAGGAACGCGAAGAACAGCTTCTTGCCTATCCCGAACTCACCGGCAGGCGCTACGAAGGCGCGATCGACCGCGTTCTGGAAGCGGTCAAGAAGGTGGCAAAGCAAAACCGCATTACCATTACCAAGACTGAAGGCGAAGGCGAGCCGGTCCGTGACCTGGAGGATGTGCCGGCGAAGCCCGCGCCGGGCGGCGATGCCGTTGCCGAAGCGCCCGATCAGGTTCCCGTTCCCATGCCCCGGCCTTTCGAGGATGATGTCGCAAAGCTGATCCGCGGTGCAAACGGCGTGACGCTGCAGGGCGAGACACGCACGCTCATCCTCGGCCTGCGCTTCGATGTCTTGATCCGCCTGCGCGAAGAAGCCGAAACCACCTTCGTCGACATCCGCGTCGCCTCCCGCTACGGCCAGAGCGATCTCGGCCTCAGCGCCGAAATCGCCGGCGAATATCTCGCAGCCCTCGATATGGAGTTGCTGGGGATCGCGGGGTAGGGCGGGCGCGAAGCGCCGCCTTTGCTTTAGCTTGGCCGATAGGCGCCGAGAAGCCGGGGCGGCCCGTCGGTCGTGATCTCGCCGCGCTCCAGCAGATCCTCGATATGCGCGAAGACCGAAAGCGCCGCCGCGCCATGGAGCCTGGGGTCGGTGTCGCGGTAGATCACCTTCACCATGTCGGGGATCAGCCGGTCGCCCGCCTTTATCCGTTGAAGCACGGTACGTTCGCGCATGCGGCGATGGGTTTTCAGCGCGCGCATGAAGGTAACGGGACGCCGCACCGGCCCGCCATGGCCCGGCAGAAGCAGGTGGTCGCGGCGCTCGATCAGCTTGTCGAGCGAGGCCATGTAATCGGCCATCGAACCGTCCGGCGGGGCAACGACGGAGGTCGCCCAGGCCATGACATGGTCGCCGGAAAAGAGAGTGCCGGTTCCTTCGAGTGCGAAGGCGGTGTGGTTTGCGGCGTGGCCCGGCGTCAGGACGGCGGTCAGCGCCCAGCCGTCACCCTCAATGGTCTCGCCGTCGCTGACCGCGATATCCGGCACAAAGCCGGTGTCGGAGCTTTCGGCAAACGGGTTGACCTCGCCGTCATGGAGCGGCCGCGCCGCCCGGTGCGGCCCTTCGCCGACGGTGAGCGCGCCGGTCTCCCGCTTGAGTTTCGCGGCAAGCGGCGAGTGGTCGCGATGCGTATGGGTGATGAAGATATGCGTGACCCTGCGGCCCGCCAGCGCCTCAATCAGCGCCTGGAAATGCTCCTCGTTCTCCGGTCCCGGATCGATGACCGCGACGGAGGACGTGCCGACGATGTAGGTATTCGTTCCGTGGAAGGTGAAGGGGCTCGGATTGTTGGCGGTGATGCGCTGCACCCCCGGCTCAACCTCCACCGCGCGGCCATAGTGAGGCTCGAAGGCCAGATCGAATTTCGGGCTCGCCATAGCTTACTTGTATTCTATCTCGATGAACGACATCGGCTCGCTTCCGGCATTGACGACATTGTGCTCCGTGCCCGCCTCGCGCCGGTAGGCCGCTCCCTTGGCGACGTCGACGCGGCGGCTGCCCTCCGCATCCTCGATCAGGAATTTGCAATCCGTCATCGGCACTACGACATAGCCCAGCCCGTGCGTATGCACGCCGGTATCCGCACCCGGCTCGAAATCCCAGCGCGTGATGCGCACCACGGCATCGTCGAGAAGAAGCGTGGCAAGGGCAGGCGGGCGGGCGCGGTACTGGCTCATTATCTCTCCGTCGGCTTGGATAGCGCAGGCCCAGACCTAGCACGGCCGATAGCGCACAGAAATATGGCTTGAGGCGCAAGTTAGTGATTGTGAGGCAGCCGGACCTTTGCTAATCAGGCGTCGCTTCGGCAAGCGGGATTCCGCTCTCATGCTCTGGTGGGGCGTCGCCAAGCGGTAAGGCACCGGTTTTTGGTACCGGCATTCCCAGGTTCGAATCCTGGCGCCCCAGCCATTACTTCTTCAGCGTCTTGGCATATGATTCCAGCACGGCGTTCATGCGGGTCTGATAACCTTTGCCGAGCGACTTATAGGTATCCAGCACTGATTTCTTCACGCGGATCGTGACCGGCTGCGTGCGGTCCGGCTCGACAAGCCGCGCCTCGCGCCAGAAGTTTTCGTCCAGCTCTGGAATATCGCTGAAGTCGATATCCTCGTCGCGGAGAGCGGCGAGTTCCTCAGCGCTCAGTTCTTTTTTGTATTTCGTCTTCATAACGTTTCCTTTCGGAGCGGCTGGCCGGTCGCGCAGATATAATCTTCTTCCGGCCATCTCGGTCGGTATGGACGACGGTGAGAACGGCCAGATTACCGATTGCGCCGATGCTGATCTCGCGAACTTCGCCGTAATCGAAACGGCTGTCGGTCACCGTGAAGACGAAACCTTCGAAAATCCGGCTGGCTGTCTCGAAGCTCACGCCGTGCTTGCCGATATTGTTGAGGTTTTTGCCTTCATCCCATTCGAACATGCGATTTGGATGTTATAACAAATTGTATGTACGAGAAAGGGGTGGCACAAACAAAAACAGGCGGCCTTTCGGCCGCCCGTCTCAAATCGAAGCTTTAGCCCGGATCACTGCCCCGGCTGCGCCGGCGCCAAAAATTCCCCGCAGTAGGATTTGCTGTTTTCGCCCGGGATGTCGCCCATGGTGCGGATGCTGCGGATCGTATAGCTGGAATCGGTGGTGACCTGGGCCTGGCAGCGCAGGTAGAGCGTGCGGGCGGCACTGACCTGCCTGCCGCGCTTGCCGTTTTCGCCATCCTCATATTTAGCCGGGACGCGAACGGTCTTGTAGCCGCCCTTCCAGGTGTAAACGGTGGCCGAGCCGTCTTCGGTGTCGGCGATCGGCGGGCCGTAGGCGGCGAAGAACTTGCCGGCCGACTGGCCGACCCAGCGGGCTGAAATAGGATCGCTTGCAGAAGGTATGGTCGTGCAGCCGGCAAGCGCAATGGCAAGCCCGGCCGCGGCAATGGTGCGGAGTGTCATTTAATCGTCCCTGAATTTATTGCGCATTGAGGGCGCAAACCATTGCTGGCCAACGGTTTCCGCGTGTCCCGCGAGCCCTTTAGCGCGGAACCCGGCAAAAGAAAATTGCCTCTGCTTCGCAATTGCGAAATTTGCTGCGGGTGTGGCTTTTTGTTGCAGTTTTCACGCGCTCGAGTGCCGTCACGCCACTGTAAAAAAATGCCGCCGGTTTTTGAAATTTGGTGCTTGCGCAACGGGATGGGCCGGTCTATAGAGGCGCCGCTGGTCACGGAGTGTAGCGCAGTCTGGTAGCGCACCACGTTCGGGACGTGGGGGTCGAGTGTTCGAATCACTCCACTCCGACCAGCCGAAAAGCCTTTGTTTTTCAGGGCTTTCATCCCGAAAGAACCTTTCTCCGAAAAAACCATTTCGTGACAACGGACCGATCGCGGACCGTTGGAGCAGTTATAACGCGTTCGCTGCCTGTTGTTGGAGCTCGGACTAGCATGTGCGTATGGGCGGTTTTCAGACTTGAGACCTTATGAATCTTGTCCCGCGCGCTGCCGACGCCGAACACGAAGACTCCACCCAAGATCACTAGGGCGAGTATTCACTCGATCGACGTGAATATCGACTTATAGTAACTCGATATTCGATTGCCCGGAATCCTAGTAAAAATCGCTGTATTGTCGGTACGGCCGCCGCAAGATTGTCTGCACCATGGCGAGCAACGCGGCGCGATGATATAGGCAGTTCATGAGCAAGGCAGCACATCGCCGCTGCCGAGGAACGTGAGTTGAGGCGCATTCAGTTGAACTGAGGAGGATGAAATGCTGCGCACGATCCTGCTTGTTGTCCTGATAGTCGTCATGTTCGGCGCCCTACCATATTGGCCCTACATGGCGACGCGCGGGTTCGGCTATGGCCCATCAAGCGTCGCTCTGCTCCTGCTGGCCATTGTCCTCGTGCTGATCAGTTTGAGGCGGATATAAGTGAAGGCGTTGCTTACTGCGGCGCGCCTCATCGCGCGCGCTGCGACGCGACGAAAAAGGGGCCTTTCGGCCCCTTGATCACATTCAGATATCGCTTGCGGCGTTCTTCCAGAGTTCCGCCGCCTCCGCGGCCGTCATCCGGTGCACGTGGGCTTCGTCGCGGCGGTTGGCGAAGAGTTCGCTGGCCATGATCTGGTCGGCGAGATCGGCGGGCAGCGAGAGGATGACGCGCGCGTCGCCGGCATGAAGACCGCCGAGTTCCGAGCGCTTGCTAGTCACCATGCCGCCGGCGACCGTGTTGTTGGTATCCGGATCGATGAGGATGAAGGAGCCGGTGGAACGGTTCTGATCGTAGGGATCGAAGATCGCGGCTTCGTCAAAGGCAAGGCGCACCTTGCCGATCGCGTTCATGTAAAGCCTCTCGGCCGGGTTCCAGGCACCGGTCTTCAGCTCAAGCTGGCTGAGCGGCTGCACCTGCACGCGCTGGCGGCGGCTGCCGCTCTTCAGCCAGTAGCGCTTTCCCGCCTCGATGCCTTCCGGCTGCAGCGCGACGATGTGCGCGTCGAAGGAGAGACCGGTCTGCGGCTGCGCGTCGATCGAGACGATCATGTCGCCGCGCGCGACGTCGACCTGGCGATCGAGCACCAGGGTGATCGCATCGCCTGCGACCGCCGCGTTGCGCACCAGATCGAAGGTGACGATCTTGGAAACGTTGGCGACCATGCCCGACGGCAGGATCATGACGCTGTCGCCCGGCTTCACCGAGCCGCCGGCAACGGTGCCCTGGTAGCCGCGGAAGCTTTCGCCGGGGCGCGAAACGCGCTGCACGGAGAGGCGGAAGCCGACCGTCTGCGAGGAGCGGACGGTTGCAAGCTCAAGCGTCTCGACCAGCGTCGGACCCGTGTACCAGGGCATGGCGGCCTGACCGGAATAGACGACATTTTCGCCCTTCAGCGCCGACATCGGGATCGCGGTGATCTGCTTGACCCCGAGCGAGAGAGCGAACTCCTTGAACTCGTGGGTGATCTTCTCGAACCCAGCACGGTCGTAGCCGGTCAGGTCGATCTTGTTGACCGCCAGCACGAACTGCTTGATGCCGAGGAGCGAGGCGATCGTCGCGTGGCGGCGCGTCTGCTCCAGAATGCCGGCGCGGGCATCGACCAGGAGCACGGCGAGATCCGCGGTTGAAGCGCCGGTTGCCATGTTGCGGGTGTACTGCTCGTGGCCGGGCGTGTCGGCGACGATGAAGGAGCGCTTGTCGGTCGCGAAGTAGCGGTAGGCGACGTCGATCGTGATCCCCTGTTCGCGCTCGGCCTGCAGGCCGTCGAGGAGAAGCGCGAAGTCGGGCAGGCCGAGATCGTTCTGCTTGCCGGTGGAATCGCGCTGAAGCGTTGCGGCCTGGTCTTCCTTGACGGCTTTCGTGTCCCAGAGCAGGCGGCCGATCAGCGTGGATTTGCCGTCGTCGACGCTGCCGCAGGTGAGGAGGCGCAACGGTCGCGAGTCGCGCGCAGCCTTCAGCGGCTCGGCGGCGGGCAGGGCGACGGCGGTTGCAGGTACTGCTGCGGTCATCTCAGAAATATCCTTCACGCTTCTTCTTTTCCATGGAGCCGGACTGGTCGCGGTCGATGGCGCGGCCCTGGCGTTCGGAAACCGTGGCGATTTCCAGCTCCGCTATGACGTCTTCAAGGGTGGTGGCGGTCGAGCGGATCGCCCCCGTCAGCGGGAAGTCGCCGAGCGTGCGGAAGCGGATCATGCCTTCCTGGCGGACTTCGCCGGGCAACAGTTCGAGGCGCGGATCCTCCGCAAGGATCATCATGCCGTCACGCTCCACGAAGGGGCGCTTCTTTGCGTAGTAGAGCGGCACCAGCGGGATGTCTTCCGCCTGGATGTAGCGCCAGATATCGACCTCGGTCCAGTTGGAGAGCGGGAAGGCGCGCACGCTCTCGCCCTTGCGGATCTGGCCGTTATAGACGTTCCAGAGTTCCGGGCGCTGATTGCGCGGATCCCAGCGATGGTCCGGCGTGCGGAAGGAATAGATCCGCTCCTTGGCGCGGCTTGCCTCCTCGTCGCGGCGCGCCCCGCCGAAGGCGGCGTCGAACTGTCCCGCGTCGAGCGCCTTGCGCAGGCTCTCGGTCTTCATGATGTCGGTAAAGGCCGCGGAGCCGTGCGTGAAGGGGGTGATCCCTTCGGCGGCGCCGCGCGGGTTGATGTGCTCGATCAGGTCCAGATCGTACTTCTTCGCGGTCTCGTCGCGAAATGCGATCATCTCCCGGAATTTCCAGCCGGTGTTCACATGCAGCAGCGGGAAGGGCACGCGGCCCGGATAGAAAGCCTTGCGCGCGAGATGCAGCAGCACGGACGAATCCTTGCCGATCGAATAGAGCATCACCGGACGTTCGAATTCGGCCGCTACCTCGCGGAAGATATGGATCGACTCGTTTTCAAGAGCCTTCAGGTGCGGATCGAGCGGCGGTTTGGCGCTCTGTGGATTGTTGAGTTCCGTATCCGGACGGGTGTCGGGCATTTCCTACTCCAATGTCGTCATTCGCGGCGGCAGGCATCCGGAATGAATTTGTCTCGCCTCGGTTCCCGAAGCTGGCCGCAAGATCGCGCTTTTTGCTGATCCGGAAACCGGCGGGTTACTGTTGAGCGGGCTGCACGGCCTCTTCGGCAACGTGCAGGCCACATTCACGCTTTTCATCCTGTTCCCACCACCAACGGCCGGCACGTTCCGGCTCGCCGGGCTTGATGGCGCGGGTGCAGGGCTCGCAGCCGATCGAAGGATAGCCGCGGGCATGCAATGGGTTCACCGGCACGCTGTTGTCTGCGGCGTAGGACTTGATATTGGCGATGTCCCAGTCGGCAAGCGGGTTGATCTTCAGGAGATGGCGCTCGGCGTCGTATTCGGCAAACGGCGTTTCGGCGCGGTTCGCCGACTGGCCGCGGCGAAGGCCGGTGATCCAGATCGTTGCGCCTGCCAGCGCCTGCGCAAGCGGCTTCAGCTTGCGCACGGCACAACAGGCATGCCTGGCTTCGACGCTCTCGTAAAAGCCGTTCAGCCCATATTTCGCAGCGTAGGCGTCGATATCGGCCTGTTCCGGCTCGTAGCGGCGGATGCGAATGTCGTACTGGGTTTCGGTCTCGTCGATCAGCGCCAGCGTCTCCGGGAAGAGGCGGCCGGTCTGCAAGGTCACGACTTCGATCGGCAGGCGATGATTGCCGATTTCAGCCGAGATCACCTGGTCCTCGATACCGAGTGAAGTCGTGAAAACGGCGCGGCCACCAAGACCCGCGACGAGCGACAGTCGTCCGGCAAGGTCGAGGGCGGCGAGCTTGGCATTCAGCGCCTCGGCTTCTTCGATGATATTCACAACAGTCATGGGGGATCCTGTCTCGATGTTGGCCGGAGTATCGCAGCTTGAGGAGGGATCGGACAGAAAAACGGATTTCGAAAGCGGCGCATGCGGGAGCAAATATCTCTCCGAAGCCGCTGCAATGCAGAAAAGCAGCAGCGCCGCACCGACCATCCGCTGGCGCAGCCTTAATCTCTATAAATTTAGTAGGGTTACACACGCGGCCTGTCAATTCGAAATCTGAAGTGATGGCGAAAAAGATGCGGATGGCGCAATTTTGACGTAGAATTCCATCTATTGGCCTCGAGGGGAAAACAAGGCCAAAAACGCTTGTGTCTCAAAGACTTTCGCCGGCGCGTTCAAATTCCGTTCATGCTGGTTGTGCAATAGAGTGCAGGCAAGCTCGAGAAGCGGTGCGGCGAGTCGCATCGCTCGTGTGTGTAACGAGTCCAAAATGATTACGCAGAAGGCAAAATACGCGCTCCGGGCGCTCACGGCATTGGCCGAAGCCGATGCCGGCGAACCCGTCATGATTTCGGACATCGCAGCGCAGCAAAAGATTCCGAAGAAGTTTCTCGAGCAGATCCTGCTCGATCTCAAGCATCAGGGCATCGTGGCGAGCCGCCGCGGCAAGGCGGGAGGCTACCTGCTGCTGAAACCGGCCGACATGATCACCTTCGGCGAAGTCCTTCGCATCATCGACGGCCCGATCGCGCCGCTGCCGTGCCTGTCGATCACCGCTTACCGCAAATGCGACGATTGCGACGGCGAGCAGAATTGCGAAATCCGCCACGTCTTCGCCAAGGTCGCTGATGCGACGCGCAAGGTGCTGTTCTCGACGACAATCGCCGATGCGGTCGCCGCGCCCACCAAGGTCGTGGAAGTCGCCCGGCTTCTCGCCTAGCCTGCCGCCTCTTCCTTCTCCACGGCTCGCCGGGCCCTGATGGCCGCGGCAATGAAGACCCGCGAAAGCCCGTGATACAAGGGTTCTCTGGACAGGACACGCGACGTCACGTAGCCGATCATCGAGACGGCCATGATTGGGATGACGGCCTGATGGTCACCCGTCATTTCTAGGATGATGACGAAAGCCGTCATCGGCGCCTGCACCACGCCCGAGAAATAGCCGGCCATGCCGAGGATTGCCGCAAGCGCGATGCTCGTTCCGAGCAGCGAACCGACCGTGCTGCCGAAACCCGCGCCGACCGCCAGCGACGGTGCGAAGATACCGCCCGGAATGCCGGACATCATGGATAGGAAACTGGCGGCGAGCTTTTCGATGAAGAAGAGCAAAGGGAGCGCTTGCCCTTCGACGGCGCCCTTGGCCTGCACGTAGCCGGTGCCGAAGGTTGCGCCGCCGGATGCGATGCCGATGACCGCAACCGCAAGCCCGCAGATGCCCGCAAGCGCCAGCATGCGCTTAAGAGGCTGGGGGTGCGCCCAGCGGCGGATGCGCTGGCCGAAATGCAGCGCAAAGCCGCTGAAGCCCGCACCGAGCGCACCCCCACCGATGCCGCAAACGAAAATAAGGCCCCAGTCGCGCAGGTCCGCGGGCGCCGCAGATGCTTCGCCGAAATAATTGTAGCTGCCTGCAAGCCCGAGCGCGGCAAGCCCGGAGAGGATGACGGCGGTCAGCACGAGGCCGTTCGCTCGCGACTCGTAGGTGCGGCCCATCTCTTCGATGGCGAAGACGATACCGGCAAGCGGTGTGTTGAAGGCCGCCGCAATGCCCGCCGCCGAACCAGCAAGGATGAGGCCCCGCGCCTGCGCCATGCCGCCGAAGCGGGCAACCGCCAGCATGATAGAAGCGCCGACCTGCACCGTCGGCCCTTCACGGCCGATCGAAGCGCCGCAGAACAACCCGAGCACGGTCAGCAGGATCTTGCCGAAAGCGATCCGCAGGGAAAGCAGCCGGGTGCGATCCTCCTCATCCCTCAAGTGCCGGGCGGCGATCGCCTGCGGAATGCCGCTGCCCTGCGAATTGGGAAAGAGCGTTGCCGCAAGATAGGCGGACAGCATGAAGCCGAACGGCGAGAGAACGAGCGGCAAAAGGTAAGTCCATTTGCCTGCAGATGTGATCCCGGTGAACGCATTCTGTGCCAAGTCTGCGAGCTCGGCAAAGCCAACGCTGATCACGCCGATCGCCAGCGCGCCGCACCAGAAGACCAGCCGCGGGCGCCAGAGCGAAAACGAGCCCCAGAAAACGCGGGAGCGGCGGAAAAGCTTGGACTTTCGATAGGAGGCGGGCATTTCGACACTTCAATGAGCGAGACTACGCATGAGTTCTAACGCCATTGCGCACATGAAATCACCCCTCGCTTCAAGATTTGGTGAAATACCCTTGAAAGCAGTTGCCGCGCGCCAATTCGGACCTGTTCACCAGGGTAGGGAGAATGGAAATGCGTGTCGTATCCACGAGGCAGATCATATCCACAAAGCAGATAGTGTTCGGCGCAATCCTGGCGGCGGCCTTCGCAACCGGTGCTGCAGCTCATCACGGCTGGTCATGGGCGGAGGCCGAGCAGATTGAGTTGAGAGGGACGGTTGAGACGGTCTCCATGGGCGGTCCGCATCCGTCACTTGACGTTGCGACCGCCAACGACGGCCTCTGGCGCGTCGAACTCGCCAATCCGCGCCAGACAGAGCGCTCCGGCTTCGTCGAGGGCTCCGCGAAAAAGGGCGATCCGATCATTGCCATCGGAAACCGCTCGCTGGATGCCAATGAAAAACGCATGAAAGCGGTGCGGATCACCGTCGCCGGGAAGCGCTACGATATCTATCCCGAGCGAATCCAGACGAATTGACCGCATGGCGATCGACCTTCTGGAATGGCTGACGGCTACGCCGCTCGCGGTCGCATTGCGGCGCTCGGCGATCCTCTACATGTTCGTCAACGCCGCCCATATTCTGTCCATCGGCTTGCTGATCGGCGCGATCCTGCCGCTCGATCTGAGGCTGGTGGGCTTTTTTCCGTCGGTGCCGCTTGCGGTGATCGGTCCCTTCCTGTCGCGCGCGGCGGCAATCGGCCTCGCCGCCGCGATGGTCACAGGCTTCTGCCTCTTCAGCGTCCGGCCGATGGAATATGCTCAAAACCCGGCGTTTCTTGCGAAGCTCGGGCTGCTCGCCCTCGGTGTTTTGAACGCCGGCATCGTGCACGCCGGACATGCATGGCGAAAGGCGGTTGCCGGAGCCGTCACGGCGGCGCGCTTGCGTATCGGCGCCCTGATATCGGCCGTGACGTGGCTCGCAGCCGTCGTCGCCGGGCGCTGGATCGGCTTTATCTAGACTTGTTTTTGCGTCATGATATACATATCATATATCAGAATGACGGTGATCCTCATGCGAACTCTGATTGACATTGGTGAGTCTGAACTGAAAGCTCTGGATGAAATGGCCAAGAGCGAGAACGTTTCTCGCGCTTCGCTTATCCGTAAGGCTTTGAGCGACTTCCTGAATCGCCATGATCGTATCAAAGAGGCAGAGGCGTTCGGGCTCTGGGGCAACAGAACGGTCGATGGGCTCGAGTACCAGGATAAAATACGAAGCGAATGGTGAAAGCACTCTTCGATACGAACATCCTTATCGATTACCTGAACGCCATCCCGGAGGCCCGCGACGAGCTTAGCCGCTATGAACGTCGCGCAATCAGCATCATCTCGTGGATGGAGGTCTTGATTGGCGCTGCTCCTGAGGTCGAGGCGGCGACGCGGGGCTTCCTGAACGGCTTCAAGATCATTGCGGTTGACAATGCCGTTGCAGAAGGTGCTGTCCGCTTAAGGCAGCTTCATCGGATCAAGTTGCCGGACGCGATCATCTGGTCCACCGCCGATACCCATTCTCTGCTCCTGGTGACGCGTAACACCAAGGACTTTCCGGCGACCCATCCCGGCATCCGCGTCCCCTATCTGCGTTGAACTACCGGTCGCTCACCGCCCAGCGCGGATTGATCCATGGCTCCTGGTTGGAGCGCGGCAGCGGCTGCCTGCCGAGGATATGGTCGGCCGCCTTCTCGCCGGTCATGATCGAGGGACCATTGAGATTACCGTAGGTCACGTGCGGGAAGATCGAGCTGTCGGCGACACGCAAGCCGTCGACGCCGATGACACGCGTCTGGGGATCGACAACCGCCGTCGGATCGTCCTTGGCACCCATCTTGCAGGTGCCGCAGGGGTGGTAGGCGCTTTCCAGGTGCTCGCGCAGGAAGGCGTCGATCTGCTCGTCGGTCTGCACGTTCTCGCCCGGCTGGATCTCCGGTCCGCGATACTGGTCGAAGGCCTTCTGGCCGAAGATTTCGCGGGTGAGGCGCACACAGTGACGGAACTTCTCCCAGTCTTCCGGGTGGCTCATATAGTTGAAGCGAATGACCGGGTCGGCCTTCGGGTCCGAGGAGCGCAGTGTGACGTTGCCGCGCGACTTCGAGAGATTGTAGCCGACATGCACCTGGAAGCCGTGGCTCTTGGCCGCCGCCTTGCCGTCATAGCTGATTGCGACCGGCAGGAAGTGATACTGGATGTCAGGCTGCTTGACGCCGGCCGCTGAGCGCAGGAAGGCGCAGGCCTCGAACTGGTTCGAGGTGCCGAGCCCGGACTTTGTGAACATCCATTGCGCGCCCGCAACACCCTGCCAGAACCACGGCAGCCAGGAATAGAGCGAGACGGGCTTGGTCGAAACCTGCTGGAAATAGAATTCCATGTGGTCCTGCAGATTGGCGCCGACGCCCGGCCGGTCAGCCTTCACGTCGATGCCGTGTTCCTGAAGATGCGCGCCCGGGCCGATGCCTGACAGCATCAAGAGCTTCGGTGAGTTGAAGGAGGAGGCGGAGACGATCACCTCGCGGTTCGCCTTGATCACCTCGACCTTGCCGCCGCGCTCGATCTCGACGCCAACAGCCCGGCCATTCTCGATCACCACCTTGTGGGCGTGACCATAGACGACCTCCACATTCGGACGCTTCAGCGCCGGTTTCAGATAGGCGCTGGCTGCAGACCAGCGACGGCCGCCGAAGATGGTCTGCTCCATCAGCCCGAAGCCTTCCTGCTTCGAGCCGTTATAATCCTCCGTCGCCTCGAAACCTGCCTGCTTGCCGGCCTCGATGAAGGCGCGGAACAGCGGATTGCGGAAGCCGCCACGCTGCACATGCAGCGGGCCGTCGGTGCCGCGCCAGCCGTCCTCGCCACCGCGAGAATGTTCCATGCGCTTGAAATAGGGCAGCACGTCCGCATAGGCCCAGCCGTTGGCCCCCAGTTCCTCCCAGCGGTTGTAGTCGTCGGCGTGGCCGCGCACGTAGACCATGCCGTTGATCGATGAGGAGCCGCCGATCACCTTGCCGCGCGGCGCGGTGATGCGCCGGTTGTTGAGGTTCGGCTCGGGCTCGGAGAGATAGCCCCAGTTGTAGCGCTTCATGCTCATCGGCCAGGCAAGGGCGGCCGGCATCTGGATGAACGGCCCGAAATCGGAGCCGCCCGCCTCGATGACGATCACGGTGTTCTTGCCGTCTTCCGAGAGACGGTAGGCGAGGGCGGAACCTGCCGATCCGGAGCCGATGATGACGAAATCTGCTTGCATAGGTCTCTCTTTTAGGTTCGTCCGGGCGGCCCACTCATCCGGCTGCCGCCACCTTCTCCCCGAGGGGCGAAGGGATTTGCCGCGCCCGCCTCATGTCCCCTTCTCCCCTCGGGGAGAAGGTGCCCAAAGGGCGGATGAGGGGGTCTTCATCTCAAAGCTTCAATACGGCGCCTCTACCTTCCCCATGCCGACATAGACCGTCTTCAGCTCCGAATAGTGCTCCAGTGCGGCTGCCGAATTCTCGCGTCCGAAGCCCGATTGCTTGGAGCCGCCGAAGGGGATTTCCACCGGGCAGAGATTGTAGGTGTTGATCCACAGTGTCCCGGCCTCCAGTTGATCGACGACGCGGTGAGCGCGGGTGAGGTCGGCAGTAAAGACGCCGCCCGAAAGGCCGAATTCGGTGGCATTCGCGCGGTCGATCACCTCCGCCTCGTCCTCGAAATCGAGCACGCACATGACCGGCCCGAAAATCTCCTCGCGAGCGATGGTCATATTGTCGGTGACATCCGCGAAAACGGTGGGCTGCACATAGTAGCCCTCGCCGGAGACGTTGTTCGGAAGGCCGCCGCCGGTAATCAACCGCGCGCCCTCCGCCTTGCCCTTCTCGATGTAGGTCAGCACCTTCTGGCGCTGCGCCCAGGAAACCATCGGCCCGAGCTGCGTGGCCTCGTCCATCGGATCGCCGATGACGATCGCCTCGGTGCGGCTCTTCAGCCGTTTCAGGAATGCGTCCTTGACTTTCTTCTGCACGAAGACGCGCGTGCCGTTCGAGCAGACCTGGCCGGTCGAATAGAAGTTGCCGAGCATCGCCCCGCCAATGGCGCTTTCGAGATCGGCGTCGTCGAAGACGATCAGCGGTGACTTGCCGCCGAGCTCCATCGTCACATGCTTGAGGTTGGCGGCGGCGGCGGCAGCGACCTTGCGGCCTGTCGGCACAGAGCCGGTGAGTGATATCTTCGCCACGTCCGGATGGTTGACGAGCAGCGGCCCGGTGTCGCGATCGCCCTGGATGACGTTGAAGAGCCCCTTCGGCAGGCCCGCCTCATGCAGGATTTCGGCGATGGCAAGCGCGCCGAGCGGCGTGTTTTCCGAAGGCTTGAAGACCATGGCGTTGCCGGCGGCGAGCGCCGGCGCGCCCTTCCAGCAGGCGATCTGCTGCGGATAGTTCCAGGCGCCGATGCCGACGCAGACGCCGAGCGGCACGCGCTTCGTATAGGCGAAATCGCCGCCGAGCGGGATATAGGAGCCGTTCAGCGCCGTCGCCGCAATGCCGCCAAAGAACTCGAAACTGTCGGCGCCCGATGTCGGGTCGGCGACGATGGTTTCCTGGATCGGCTTGCCGGTGTCGAGCGTCTCAAGCTCCGAAAGCTCGCGGTTCTTCTCGCGCATGATGTCGGCGGCACGCTTCAGGATCCGGCCGCGTGCGGTCGGGCTCATGGCCGCCCATTCCGGCTGAGCCCGCTTGGCCGCGGCGATCGCCTTCTCGACGATCGCGGGCGTTGCGGCATGCAGCCTGGCGATTACCTCGCCGGTCGCCGGATAGATGCTCTCGATGACGCTGCCCGCTTCATCCTCGACATATTCGCCGTCGATGAAGTGCGATGCTTTCGGCTGGGCTTTCATGTCAATTGTCCTTGGATGGCTTGAGGTGGTCGTCCCTTCTCCCCTCGGGGAGAAGGTGGCCTGCAGGGCTCAGGTGCAAAAGTTGCACCGGGGATGAGGGGGCTGCAGTCTCGGCCTTGCGGCCGTTCGCTCCTGCGTCGCTCACCCCCTCATCTGTCCTTCGGACATCTTCTCCCCGCTGGGGAGAAGTGGGAGCGGCCGCTAATAGCGCACTCACATAATCCTCAGTCAGCCCGATCGATGCCTCGATACTGACGGGCGCAGACCTCAGACTTTGGCGGATATAGAGCCCATCGATCATCGCAGCCGCGCCTTCGGCAATGCGCTCTGCGGCATCGGCCGGGCAGAGCGCCTTCAGATTGGCAAGCAGGTTCGACCGCAGGCGGCGGGCATAGATGACGAGGAAGCGCCGCGTCTCTTCGGAACGCTGCGCCTCGGCATAAAAGGCAAGCCAGGCGGCGATCGTCGCCGGCGCAAATTGGTCGGCCTGGAAGCTGACGCGAATGACGGCGGACAGCTTCTCGCGCGGCGCACCCGCCGCCTTCAGCGCCGTCACCGCGTCGTCGCGCAGTTGCTTTAGAAGAGAGCGGATGGTCTCGATCAGCAGCTGTTCCTTGCTGCCGAAATAGTGATGCGCAAGCGCCGGCGAGACGCCGGCATGACGGGCGATTTCAGACATGGTGACGCTCAGCGAGCCGTGATCGCCAATCACCCGCAGCGCAGCATCGACAAGCGCCTTGCGGCGCAGAGGTTCCATTCCGACTTTCGGCATAGTGCGGCCTACTCCAGCAATTCAGACATCTTATTTTTGATTGACTGATCAATCAATAAAAATCTTCTGACGAGTGTTAGCCCGTGCGGGTCCTTTTCGGTGCGGGAATCTGCAGCATATCTACGACCATCAGGAGGTGCGCTCATGGCTGAGGTCTTCAATGGAGAGCCGTCGCCGTCGCTGCAGTCGAAATGGATATGGTTCGTGGGTCTCGGGGTGCTGCTCTTGATCTGCGGGATGGTCGCGCTCGGCAACCTGCTTCTCGCCACGGTGGCATCAGTCTACTATGTCGGGATGCTGATGCTTTTCGGCGGGGTCCTCTATCTCGTCCATGCCTTTCAGGTGCGCGGCTGGGAACACATCCTTTTCTGGGCGTTGAGCGGCGTGCTTTACGTGCTCGCAGGCATATTCGCCTTCATCAATCCGATCCTTGCCTCCGCCGCACTGACGCTCTTTCTTGCGATCGCTCTGCTGATCGCCGGCGTATTTCGCGTCTTTATCGGCCGGCGCATGAAGCCCCTCAAGGGCTGGGGCTGGATCGTGGCAAGCGGTGTGATTACGGCGCTTGCAGGCGTCGTCATCGCGCTCGGTTGGCCGGTAAACAGTCTGTGGGTCCTCGGCCTTTTCCTGGCGGTCGATCTCATTCTCCAGGGCTGGACAATGCTGGCCTTCGGTGTCGGCGTCAGAAGCGCGCCATGACGTGCTCACGCAATGTTTCTTTTTTGACAAGTATGTGATGCCGGACTAAAACTGAAGTACTAAGACACCGGCAGACGACATGCCGGAAAAGATGTCATGACTGGTCATGCATCCCGCGTAGGGCAGGTTCTGCCCAAAAACGAAGGGAGAAATTTCATGCCAATGGTCACAGTTTCCATCTCACCGGTTCAGGCAGCAGGCATCCGCGATGCCGTCGAGAGCGGCGGCTATGCGTCAAGCAGCGAGGTGGTCCGTGAAGCGCTGCGCCTGTGGGATGCCGCCCGCAAGCTGGCAGAATGCCGCGATGATGAATTGACGGAAGAAAACCGGACCAGCGAGAGCCGCTGTGTCGCCGCTATGTTTGCCGATCACGAGGCTGAACGTCGGCGCTCGGCTTGAATAGGCCGTTGATCGCGCGGGCGGGACCGCTCGCTCGTTCCGATCAACTATCTTCACAGAAGTTTCACATTCGCGAAAGGGTTCATTGACCCTTCCTGGTCATCTTCACTGAAAACAACAGCTTACAGTGGAGAAAAGGGCAATGTCTGTGGTTGCCGCCGTGGAGCCGGGTGTGTTGCGCCGCTACGCCAGCGATCAGCTCGTTACCCTTGCAAAACTCGTCATCGAAAATGCCTTCCAGCCCATTGTCGAAGCCGGTACGGGCACCGTCTTCGGCTATGAGTCCCTCATGCGCGGGCAGGAACGCATCGGTTTCGAGTCTCCCGTTGAGCTGCTCGATGAGGCGCACCGCGCCAACCAGCTTCTCAATCTGGAGCAGATGGTGGCCAGCCGCGCGCTCGCGAAGTTCGCGACCCTGGGCAACTACGCCAGCTCGACCCTGTTCCTGAACCTCGACGTTCGGCTGATCGCGCGTGGCGATTGCCTGATTGAAAGCCTTCTGCAGCATCTGAAAGCCGCCAATATCCCGCCGTCTTCGGTCTGCTTCGAATTCTCGGAGCGCTTCGACAATACCCGCGTGCCCGAATTCGAGGCGCTGGTCTGCAAGCTCCGCAAGACCGGCTTCAAGCTGGCGATCGACGATTTCGGCGTCGGCCACGGCGAAATGAAGCTGCTGTGCGACTATGCCGTCGACTATCTCAAGATCGACCGCCACTTCGTCGCCGATATCGACCGCAAGCCGCGCAAGCGTCATCTCCTAAAGAACATCGTCAACATCGCCCATGTGCTTGGCACCCGGGTGATCGCCGAAGGCATCGAAACCGAAGCGGAGTTCCTCGCTTGCCGCGAATATGGCGTCGATCTCGTCCAAGGCTGGTTCATTGCACGGCCGACGACGCATACGTCCGAACTCGTGTGGTCGTTTCCGCATCTGCAGGAGCTTGGCAACAGCAAGCGCAACACGCAATCGCTCGACGAAATCCTCATCCGCAAGCAGATCGAGATGCTGCCGACGGTCTATGAGAACGACAGCATCGATACGGTCTTCGAGCTCTTTCGCCGCAATCCGCGGCAGGCCTTCTTCCCGGTCCTGAACGCCAATGGCGAGCCTCGCGGCATCATCCATGAGCATCACCTGAAGGAATATATCTACCAGCCCTTCGGCCGCGATCTCCTGAAGAACAAGGTCTATGAGCGCACGGTTTCGCACTTCGTCGAGATGGCGCCCATTGTGGGTCTCGATTCGGACGCTGAGCGGCTGATGGCGATCTTCGCCAATATGGAGGGCGGCAACTGCCTGATCCTGACGGACAACATGCGCTATGCCGGCGTCGTCTCCGCCGCCTCGCTCATCAAGATCATGAACGAGAAGCAGTTGAAGACGGCGCAGGATCAGAACCCGCTGACCGGCCTGCCGGGCAACCGCGCGATCCTCGATTTCATGCGCCAATCCGGTCTCGATGGCGATGACGTGCGGCATTTCTGCTATTGCGACTTCGATAATTTCAAGCCGTTCAACGACGCCTACGGTTTCCATCTCGGCGATCATGCGATCTCGCTCTTTGCCGCGTTGATGCGCCGTTACTTCTTCGCCGAGCGGCATTTCCTCGGCCATGTCGGCGGCGATGATTTCTTTATCGGCGTCGTCGGCTGGACGAAGGAGGAACTGACGGAGATCCTCGATCGCCTCATCAGCGATTTCCACGAAGACGTGCTCGATCTCTACTCCGACGAGGACCGTGCAGCCGGCCGCATCCGGGGCCACGACCGTTCCGGCACCGAGGCGCTTTTCCCGCTGATGCGTTGCTCGATCGGCGTGCTTGAGCTGCCAAAGGGTCTGGTGATCGACGACATCAACCGGGTCAGCGCCGAAATTGCGCACATCAAGGCCGAAGCGAAGGAGAGCGCCGACGGGCTGCTCCTCCATCGGCTAGGCGAGGCGAATTGACGCCTCTGCGACTTCCCTTCTTTCCAAGCACCGGCCGCTGAATTATCTCCTGCGCTATCGCAGAAGAGGAGACCGGTTATGCCACTGCCAACCAACATGCGTTTCGTCGATCTCCCGAGCTTTGGCGCGCCTGAGGTCATTAAGATATCGGCCGGACCCATCCCGGTGCCGGGCGAGGGGCAGATCCTCGTCCGCGCGCAGGCGATCGGCGTCAACCGCCCGGATGTCGCGCAGCGCCAGGGGATTTACCCGCCGCCGAAGGATGCAAGCCCCATTCTTGGCCTCGAGCTCGCCGGTGAAGTGGCGGCCGTCGGCCCGGGTGTTACCGGATATTCGGTCGGCGACAAGGTCTGCGGCCTCGCCAATGGCGGCGCCTATGCCGAATATTGCCTGCTGCCGGCCGGCCAGGTCTTGCCGTTTCCAAAAGGCTACGATGCGGTGAAGGCCGCAGCTCTTCCCGAAACCTTCTTCACCGTCTGGGCCAATCTCTTCCAGATGGCGGGCCTGACGGAAGGCGAAAGCGTCCTCATCCACGGCGGCTCCAGCGGCATCGGCACCACGGCGATCCAGCTCGCCCGCGCCTTCGGCGCCGAGGTCTATGCGACCGCAGGTTCGAAAGAGAAATGTGAAGCCTGCGAAAAGCTCGGCGCCAAGCGGGCCATCAACTACAAGGCCGAAGATTTCGCCGAAGTCATCAAGGCCGAAACCGGCGGTCAGGGCGTCGACATCGTGCTCGACATGATCGGCGCTGCCTATTTCGACAAGAACATCGCCTCGCTTGCCAAGGATGGCTGCTTGTCGATCATCGCCTTCCTCGGGGGAGCGATGGCCGAGAAGGTCAATCTCACGCCGATCATGGTCAAGCGTCTCACGGTCACCGGTTCCACGATGCGCCCACGCACGGCCGAAGAAAAACGCGCCATCCGCGACGATCTTCTCTCCCAGGTCTGGCCGCTTCTCGAAACCGGAAAGCTTGCCCCCGTCATCCACAAGACCTTCGCTTTCGAGGATGTCGTCGAGGCTCACAAGCTGATGGAAACGAGCGGTCACATCGGCAAGATCATGCTGCGTCTGTGACCGCTCGCACGTCGCTCACCGGGCCTGCCGTTCGGTGGACGACGAGAGGGTCAAGGACGCTGCGATGGCGATGAGGCCGGGAAGTGCCATCAGGGCATAGAGCCAGTGCGCTGCCGAGATGCTGCCGGCAACGCCGCCGGGCGTGACGAGCCCGGTACCGTTGGCGATGACGCCTGCGATCGCCGCGCCGAAGGCGCTGCCAAGCGATTGCACGGTCGAGATCGCCGCCGATGCCTTGTCCTGTTCGGCGCTGCTGACAAGGCGCAGCACCTTCGTGACCAGATGCGCCCATCCGAGCCCGACGCCGAAGCCCATCAACAGCATAGCGACGGCTGCCGGCCCGAGAATGGCGAGGCTTGCAACCTGATTGTCCCGCGCAAGGAAGATCGCAAGGCCTACCGTGGCCAGCGCCTCGACGATGCATCCGGCGATAATCGCATTGCTGGCGCGCCTGCCCGTGAAGGAGGCGCTGAAGAAGGCGGCAAGCGTCCAGCCGAGGGCGACAAGCGCGGTGAGATACCCCGAGACCAGCGGCGTCACGCCATGCAGAACCTGCAGGAAGTAGGGAATATAGATATCGCTGGTGAGCACCAGCAGCAGCGCGAACATGGTGAGATAGACGCGCGCGACCGGCTTTGCGAGCGTGACCGCGCCGGTCGGCAGAAGCCGGTTGGTGCCGCGCCGTTCGGTCACCAGCATCAGCGAAATGGCGATGACGGAGAGGGCAATCAGCGCGGCCTTCGTCCCGGTATGCTCGACCGTGCCTGCGATGCTGACGAGAAGCACAGCGGCAAGAAGCAGGCAGATCTGCAGGATCGGCGTCTTGCCATGTGCACGGTCATCCGTCGCCTTCGGCAGCAGCCATGGTGCAAGAACCGCCATCAGGAGACCGAGCGGCACGAGGATGATGAAGGCGTATCGCCAGGCACTCCCTTCC
>NZ_JBNDHT010000031.1:0-58114 GCF_056755115.1 Rhizobium sp. SVR5-2C
CGACATGAGCGTGCAGGCACAGGTCGTCGATCTCCTGCGCGACCTGCAGAAAAAGCACGATCTGGCCTATCTCTTCATCAGCCATGACCTGAAGGTCGTCAAAGCGCTCGCCAACGAAGTCATCGTCATGCGCTTCGGCAAGGTCGTGGAGCAGGGGCCGTCGGCGCAAATTTTCCGAGCACCGAAAGATGATTATACCAAGGCCCTGATGGCCGCCGCTTTCAACATCGAGGCAGTGCCGACGCCTGTCGTCCAGCAGTAAAAGAAGATCATGGCCGCAAGACCTCCCGTTATCGTCGATCTGAAATTCAATCCCGACGGGATCGCCCGTATTCTTAAAACCGCATTCTCGGATCGCGGCAGTATCAATCTCGCCGATCCCTCGAATAAGGGCCGCGATCTGAGCGCGTCCGAATATGCGCTCCTCTGGAAACCCGACGCCGATCTCTTCGATCGTGCGCCGAACCTCAAGATCGTCTTCTCGGGCGGCGCCGGTGTCGACAGCATCCTGCCGCTTCCGGGGCTGCCGGATGCTCCGATCGTCCGTTTCGTTGATCGCAGCCTGACGGTTCGCATGAGTGAATGGGTGGTCATGCAGTGTTTGATGCATCTGCGCCAGCAACGCGAGCACGACCGGCACCAGCGCGATCGTATCTGGGGCAAGGCGGCACCGCCGGAAGCGGCGGAAATCACAGTCGGCGTCATGGGGCTGGGCGTGCTGGGGCAGGATGCCGTTCGCAAGCTGAAGGTCATGGGTTTCAATGTCATCGGCTGGTCGCGAAGCCGCAAGCAACTCGACGGCATCGAAACTTTCGATGCAAGCGAACTCGATGACTTCTTGTCGAAGACCGATTTTCTCGTCGGCCTGCTGCCGCTGACGCCTGAAACCACGGGCTTCTACAACGCCAAGCTGTTTACCAAGCTCCGTCAGGGTGGCGCACTTGGAAAGCCGGTCTTCATCAATGCCGGTCGTGGCAAGAGCCAGGTGCAGCGCGATATCGTTGCTGCAATCGAAAGCGGTGTGCTTGGGGGCTCCTCGCTCGATGTGTTCGAGGTCGAGCCGCTTCCCGCGGACGATCCGCTCTGGGGCTTGGAAAACGTCTTTATCACCCCGCACGATGCCGCAATCTCTGAAGAGACCGCGCTGTTCCGGCATGTCGAGACACAGATCGCCCGTTTTGAGCGTGGCGAGCCGCTGGAATTCGTCGTGGACCGGACTGCGGGGTACTGAACCAGCCGGAACCATGGGGCCATAAGTTCGTTGTCCTTACTGATTGCCGAAGCGGCCGATCCGTTTCGCGAGACATCGGAAGGAGGCAAGGATGGCTCATCAGATGGAAAAACGCTGGGAAGAATCCGACGGCAAGCTCCATGTGGAAGAGGAAATCACCCCAACGGCAGCAAAGCAGGGGCGCACCGGTTCCCGCATCCTGATGGTTCTGCTCGCTGCGCTGGTTCTTGCTTTCCTGGTTTGGATTCCGGTCGAAATCTGGGGCGAGCGTGAAGCCGATCAGGTCGCGTCACAGCAACCCGGACAGGAAATGCAGTCTCAGCAGCCGGCGCCGCCAGCATCGCCGTCCGCGCAGAACGGCAGTTCCGCTCCAACTGAAACGCCGAATGCGCCAGCGGCTCCGAACGTCCAGCCTGCGACGCCCGCCACACCCGCGCCGTCTCAGCCTGCGCAATAAGGCTTTGATCTCAAGCCGATCATCGGAAGAGCCCGCCGCTTCGGCGGCGGGTCATTTACGCTGGACTTTACCCGCTGATTTTTCGATAAGGAAGCGCACGAGCCGGTCGTCGTGTGTGCCGGTCTGTTATGGCACCCGACCGGATCGGCAGTGGTGAAGCATGGCCAAGACCGATATCGCAAGGCGCGTTTACAATCACGCGTGGAAGCTTGATCCCATCATCCGTAGCCTTATCGATACGGACTTCTACAAGCTTTTGATGCTGCAGATGATCTGGAAGCTCTATCCGGATGTCAACGCCACGTTCACTTTGATCAACCGCACAAAGCGCGTCCGTCTTGCCGAAGAGATAGACGAGGGGGAATTGCGCGAGCAGCTGGATCACGCGCGCACCCTGCGCCTTTCCAAGAAGGAGATGATCTGGCTTGCCGGTAACAGCTTCTACGGTCGGGCCCAGATCTTCGAGCCGGAGTTCCTCGCCTGGCTCTCTCATTTCCAGCTGCCGGAGTACGAGCTGTCGAAAAAGGACGGTCAGTATGTCCTCGACTTCCATGGCTCGTGGAAGGAAACGACGATGTGGGAAATCCCGGCGCTGGCGATCATCAACGAGCTGCGCTCGCGCTCGGCGATGAGGGCGCTCGGTCCCTTTACGCTTGATGTGCTTTATGCACGCGCCAAAGCCAAGATGTGGTCGAAGGTGGAGCGGCTGCGCGAATTGCCCGGCTTGCGTATCTCCGACTTCGGCACCCGCCGCCGCCACAGCTTTCTTTGGCAGCGCTGGTGTGTCGAAGCGCTCAAGGAAGGGATCGGTCCTGCCTTCACCGGCACCAGCAATGTCTTGCTCGCAATGGACTCCGATCTTGAAGCGGTCGGCACGAATGCGCACGAGCTGCCGATGGTCACGGCGGCACTTACGAAGACCGACGAGGAGCTCAGCCATGCGCCCTACAAGGTGCTGCGCGACTGGAACAAGCTCTATGGCGGCAACCTTTTGATCGTTCTGCCGGATTCCTTCGGCACTGCCGCCTTCCTTCGCGACGCGCCGGAATGGGTGGCGGACTGGACAGGCTTCCGTCCTGACAGCGCGCCGCCGATCGAAGGTGGCGAGAAGATCATTGAGTGGTGGAAGAAGATGGGGCGTGATCCGCGCCAGAAGCTGCTGATCTTTTCGGACGGCCTTGATGTCGATGCGATCATCGACACCTACAAGCATTTCGAAGGCCGCGTGCGCATGAGCTTCGGCTGGGGCACCAATCTGACCAACGATTTTTCGGGCTGCGCGCCGACCGAAATTTCCGGCCTCAACCCGATCTCGATCGTTTGCAAGGTCAGCGAGGCGAACGGCCACCCGGCGGTCAAGCTCTCCGACAATCCCCAAAAGGCAACTGGCGACCCGGCGGAGGTCGAGCGCTACCTCAAATTCTTCGGCGCGGAAGACCGCACGGAGCAGGCGGTTCTTGTCTGACGGGGATCATGGCGCCGGCCAGTGCGGCCTAGCCTGCTCCTCGACCCGTCGGCTTTTCCTCCGTGGCGCTGGTATGGTTACGTCCTCGAGCAACGTGGCGACCCCTAGTCGCTCGGCAAGCGAGCGCGCATCCTTCGGCGCACGCACCTTTACATCGTTGTCGAAATAGACGTAGACGTCGCGACCCTTGGCCGAGGTTTTGCCGGGCGGCAATATGCGATTGGCATCCGCTGGCTCACGCCCGCCAGCCCATGCCGCGATCCGCTTGGCCCAGACATCGAGCGCTGCATCGTCGTAGCCGCTGACATAAAGCTGTTCTGACCCGTGAAGACGGCAGTAGACAAAGTCTGCGGTTACATCCATCAGGAGCGGCCACTGGACGGTATCGGCGCAGACGAGCCCGACCCTGTGCTCGCGCAGCAATTCGACGAATTCCTTGGTGCAGAAACTGTCGTGGCGGATTTCCAAGGCGTGGCGAAGCGGTTGCTTCACATCACTCTCCAGCCAGTCGCGGCCGTTCAGCCGATCGTCATGCTGTTTCGCAAGTTTTGTCGCCTCGTCCGTGTCCTTTGGCAGCAATGCGAGAAACCGAGTGAAGAGCTCGGCATCGAATTTCATGCGCGGCGGAAACTGCCAGAGAATGGGCCCGAGCTTTGGCCCGAGCCGCAGAAGGCCGGATGCCATGAAGTTTGCAAGCGGCGTCTTGATATCGCGAAGGCGCTTCAAATGCGTGATATAGCGTGAGCCTTTGACGGCGAAGACGAAGCCGTCCGGCGTTGCCTCCCGCCAGCTTGCAAAGGCATGTGGCTTTTGCAATCCGTAGAACGTGCCGTTGATTTCAATTGAGGGAAAATGCCGCGAGGCATAGTGCAACTCGTGCTTCTGCGTCAGGCCTTTCGGGTAAAATACCCCGCGCCACGGTGCGTAGGTCCAGCCGGATATGCCAATACGGACGATGCCTTTCCTTGTCATGGAAGACAAACTGACCGCGCGGACGCTTGTTCCCCGCTGCGCGTATCGTCAAGGCATTCAGCCTTGAAAGGCTCTAGGCTTGCGGTTTCAGCTTTTCTTCCGCTTCGCGGATCGCGTCTTCGTGATACCAGCAATCGAACGCAGCATCGCAGATATCCGGATCGATATCGAGCGGCTGGCGGGTGCCAAGGCGTTCGTCCCGCCCGCGGAATTTTACAGGGAACTGATAGATCTTCGCGGATTCGCGGTGAAGACTTGCTGGCATCGAATCGCCTTCCATCATCTGCGCATGCCGGTTGTCGGGGAATGATGATAGCAATTGCTCATCATTTACGCAAACAGCCTAAAAATACGGCAATAATTGTCAGATTCATAAGCACTTGATAAAGCGCGCAAATATCGGCCAGTGTTGCATCTTTTTGGAGCGTTTGGCATTCGAACGGAAAACGTTCGGCGACCCGGCGGGTTCCACGCCATAATCCCTCGCTTTTCTTGAACGTTGGTGGTTGACGGGACGGCGATGGCGGGTGCGCGTTTTGTCGCAGTCGGGGCCGCCTCTTCGAACTGGCACGGCGCATGCTTGTTATGAGCCAACCGGTGGTGATCAAGCACGCGCTTAGCGGTCGCTTTCGGGATTTGCTCACACCTACGTTTGAGAGACTGGCCAATGACAAAGTATAAGCTCGAGTACATCTGGCTCGATGGGTACACACCGGCGCCGAACCTGCGCGGCAAAACGCAGATCAAGGAATTTGACGCGTTTCCGACACTCGATCAGCTTCCGCTGTGGGGCTTCGATGGTTCCTCCACGATGCAGGCCGAGGGCCGCAGCTCTGACTGCGTGCTGAAGCCCGTCGCGGTTTATCCGGATCCGGCGCGCACGAACGGCGTTCTCGTGATGTGCGAAGTCATGATGCCCGATGGCGTCACGCCGCATCCGTCCAACAGCCGCGCGACCATCCTCGACGACGAGGATGCATGGTTCGGCTTCGAGCAGGAATACTTCTTCTACGAAAACGGCCGCCCGCTCGGCTTCCCGGAGCAGGGCTATCCGGCTCCGCAGGGTCCGTATTACTGCGGCGTCGGCTCTGCCAATGTCGGCCCGGTTGCTCGCGAAATTGTCGAAGAGCATCTCGACCTCTGCCTCGCTGCCGGCATCAATCATGAAGGCATCAACGCCGAAGTGGCCAAGGGCCAGTGGGAATTCCAGATTTTCGGCAAGGGGTCCAAGAAGGCCGCCGACCAGATCTGGATGGCGCGCTACCTGCTGCAGCGCCTCACTGAAAAGTACGGCATCGACATCGAGTATCACTGCAAGCCGCTTGGTGACACCGACTGGAACGGCTCGGGCATGCACTGCAACTTCTCGACCAAGTTCATGCGCGAAGTCGGCGGCAAGGCCTACTTCGAAGCTCTGATGGCTCAGTTCGACAAGAACCTGATGGCCCATATCGACGTCTATGGTCCGGACAACCACCTGCGTCTGACCGGCAAGCACGAGACGGCTCCGTGGAACAAGTTCTCCTATGGCGTTGCTGACCGCGGCGCCTCGATCCGCGTTCCGCATTCCTTCGTCAAGAACGACTACCGCGGCTATCTGGAAGACCGCCGCCCGAACTCGCAGGGCTGCCCTTACCAGATCGCGTCTCAGGTCCTGAAGACGATCTCGGAAGTTCCGACCTCCGGCTTCGCTGCGGCTGCAGCCTAAGTGTAAGCCTCGGGCTTTCCTCCCCAAAGGCGGCGGGTGCCTCGCAGCCGGCGCCTTTGTTTTAACAAGCCTCTGGTTCGGCGCATCTTCCTGCTTCACCATGCGTTTCCATGCTGGAGGACGCCCGATGAGCCAGACCCGAATTCTTCTGCGATCTGAGCCGCGGGTCTTCGCGGCATGAAGATCGCCACTTATAACGTCAACGGCATCAATGGCCGCCTTTCCGTGCTGCTCCGTTGGCTGAAGATCGCAAAGCCTGACATCGTCTGCCTGCAGGAACTCAAGGCGCCGGACGACAGGTTCCCGCGTAAGGAGCTGCAAGCCGCTGGCTATGGCGCGGTCTGGCATGGCCAGAAGAGCTGGAACGGCGTGGCGATATTGGCGCGCGGCGCGACACCGGTGCTGACGAGGCGGGGATTGCCCTATGACCCTGACGACAGCCACAGCCGCTATATCGAGGCTGCGGTAAACGGCATCCTGATCGGTTGCCTGTATCTGCCGAACGGCAACCCCGCGCCGGGGCCGAAATGGGATTACAAGCTTCGCTGGTTCGCGCGCTTGCATGAATATGCAGCCGAATTGCTCGCGCTCGATGTGCCCGTGGCGCTTATCGGCGATTACAACGTCATGCCTACCGAGCTCGACGTCTACAAACCGGAGCGCTGGCTGGACGACGCGCTTTTCCGTCCCGAGGTGCGCGAGGCCTTTCACGCGCTCGTACAGCAAGGCTGGACGGATGCGATCCGCAAGCTGCATCCGGACGAGCAGATATTCACATTCTGGGATTACTTCAGGAATGCCTGGGGCAGGAATGCCGGGCTTCGGCTTGATCATTTTCTCCTCGGCCCAGCTCTTGCGGAACGATTGCAAAGCGGCGAGGTCGACAAGCAGGTCCGCGGCTGGGAGCATGCAAGCGATCATGCGCCGGTCTCGATCGAGCTCACGGACTAGCACGAGCACGGAGGAAAAGATTCCTTCAACGGTCGAAACCGGCTATGGTGTGGGCATGGCACAACGAGCAGGCAGCGCTGACCTTCCTTTGCATGGCGGGAGAGTTCCGAGATGGCTCGGCGCGCGGATGACGAAGCTCGGCGCAGTGATCACCGAAGCGGTCGTCCATCATTACGGCCGCGACGAACTGCTGCGGCGTCTCGCCCACCCCTTCTGGTTCCAGTCCTTCGGCGCTGTCATGGGGATGGATTGGCATTCGTCGGGCATAACCACCAGTGTACTCGGCGCTCTCAAACGCGGGCTGACGCCGCTTTCCGGCGAGCTTGGCCTGCATGTCTGCGGCGGCCGTGGTTCGCATTCCCGCAAGACCCCGGACGAGCTCGTCGCCATCGGCAATCGCGTCGGTTTCGACGGTGGTTCGCTTGCGACGGCGAGCAGGCTTGTCGCCAAAGTCGACAGCGCCGCCGTTCAGGATGGCTTCGATCTCTATCTCCATGGCTTCATTGTCACCGACGACGGCAAATGGGTTGTCGTCCAGCAGGGCATGAACGGCGACAAGCGCCAGGCGCGGCGCTATCACTGGCTGTCGGAAGGTCTCGAAAGTTTCGTCGATTCACCGCATGCCGCAATCGAAGGCCGCAGCCGGGGCAATATCATCAATCTCGCCGACAGGCGTGCCGAGCGCTCGCGCAGCGGACAGCTCGAGCTCCTCGCAACGCTCGGCCCGGATCGCATCGTGCGGGAGGCAGCGGCTCTGGCGCTCGACAGCTCCAAGCCTTCGCCGCAGCCGGACCAGCCGCTTCTGCCGCATCTCGTCATGCCGGCCCATCACGACGTTCGCGAAAAGGACGTCAACATGAGACGCCTTCACGGCAATCTCGCCGCCGCTGCCGATCGCGGACCGGAAGATTTCGAAGAGCTTCTGCTCGTGCCCGGCGTCGGAGCCCGAACGGTGCAGGCGCTGGCAATGGTTGCCGAGGTGGTTCACGGCGCGCCCTGCCGCTTCTCCGATCCCGCGCGCTTCTCGCTCGCCCATGGCGGCAAGGATCGGCATCCTTTTCCTGTTCCGCTGAAGGTCTATGACGAGACGATCAAGGTGATGAAATCGGCGGTTCAAAAAGGCCGGCTCGGCCGCGAGGAGGAATTGCAGGCGTTGAAGCGCCTCGACGATCAGTCCCGCGAGCTGGAGCGATATGTCACCGGTCCCGATCTCAAGGAAATCGTCGCCGGCGAGTTCCGCAATTCACCCGACTGGGGCGGCAGAAGCGTCTTCGGCTGGGAAGGCAAGGATCGCTAGCCCTGCGAAAGCGCGTGGATAGGAGTACCGCAGGTCCGAATTTGGAATGTCCAAAATCCGGAAACGATCATCTGTTAGCATGACTAAGACGCGTAAGACGCGCATAGAGGCTGTCCTTTTCGGAAAGGCCGTCATGATTGCCTTCCTCCACAACCCGGCCATCCTGCATGACAACGATCTTGTCGGCGCCAACAACAGTCGACAGCCGATGGGCAATGACGACGACTGTACGGCCCACCATCGCCTCATCGAGCGCCTTCTGAACAGCGGCTTCCGATTCCGTATCGAGTGCTGACGTCGCTTCATCGAGAAGGAGGATGGGCGCGTTGCGGACCAGGGCGCGCGCGATCGAAAGGCGCTGGCGCTGACCGCCCGAAAGCGTGACGCCATTTTCGCCGACAGGCGTATCGTAGCCCTGGGGTTGGGCGAGAATGAAGTCGTGGGCGTAGGCAAGTCTCGCGGCGCGCTCCACCTCCTCATCGCTCGCCTCGGGACGGCCGTAGCGGATGTTGTCGCGGATCGTGCCCTCGAAGAGATATGGCTGCTGGGAGACATAGGCCAGCTGCTCGCGCAGCGACTGCTTCGTCACGTGGGCGATATCCTGGCCATCGATCAAAATCTCTCCCGCCCTCGGGTCGTAGAACCGCGGAATGAGGGTGATGATCGTCGACTTTCCGGCTCCGGAAGGGCCAACAAGCGCGGTCGTCTTGCCGCCTTCGGCAACGAAGCTGACCTCTTTGAGGACCTCATCGTGACCATAGCCGAAGGATACATTGCGGAACTCGATCCGGGTGTCGGTGACGACCAGCGGCTTCGCATCGGGCAGATCGCGCTGGTGCAGCTCCGTATCGAGGAGTTCATAGATCATTTCAGCGTTGGTAACAGCGGTGGCTAGCTGAACCGGCACCCTCGCCAGCCGTCGAGCCGGGTCATAGGCGAGCAGAAGCGCTGTGAGGAACGACAGGAAGCCGCCTGGCGGAACATTGTAGTAGACCGACCGATAGGCGGCGTAGGCGATAACACCCGAGACAGCAAAGCCTGCGACGGTCTCGATCAGCGGTCCGGATCGTTCAGAAACGCGAGTGATCTTGTTCGCGCGCCGCTCCGACACGCTAAGCAACCCGTCGAACTTTTGTTGAAGCGGCTTCTCGAGGGTGAACGCCTTGACGACGGCAATGCCCTGCACCGTTTCCTGCATGGCGCTGAATACATAGCTGCCGGCATGAATGTTTTCGCTTGTCACGGCGCGAAGGCGTTTGGACAGTTTGCGCAGTCCATAGCTGAGCGGAGGCGCCGCAAGAAAGACAAAAAAGCTGAGCCAGGGTTCCTGCATGAACATGACGCTCACGAGCGACACGAATGTGAGCAAGTCCCTCACTGTCGATGTGATCGTGAGGTTCATAACATCCCGTACGCCGCTTATATTCTGGTTCAATCGAGCAACAATCCGCGCAGATCGCGTCTGATTGAAGAATCCAAGCGATAGCTTGAGAAGATGGGAGTAGGCTCGAACCTGATATCGTGCTGCTATGTTGTTTCCAATTTTTGAGAGAATTACGGCTTGGCCATAGCTGGCAAATCCCCGCAGTACGAAGGCGATGAAGATTGCCAGACAAACGCCCCAAACGAGATCCGCGCGACGCTCGACAAATGCCGCGTTGATGACAGACTTCATGATCCAAGCGATAAACGCCGTCGAAAGCGAGATGATGACAAGGCATGCGATCGCAAGCGCATATTGAAATGCATACTCGCGGGCGTTTTCCGACAAAACGCGCTTGATGATGTTACGTGCCTTACTGCTGCTTGCCATACTCTGTCCACCGTTGAAAGGTTCGCTTAACCGCGGTAGCCGTCCCTTGCAAGTCAAACTCGCTTCCAACTCGCGGGTATAAGGTCGCTGTCGTCATGCGGCGATGACCTGAACCAAGTGCAATGCTGCGATTATGTGTCCCGTTGGGCTGGCATTGAGCCAAGCGCCCCGCCAGATGAATGTACCGTTGCGATGATATTCAGGTCGCGCAGGCAGTCGGGCAAGTTGCGAAAGGGCAGGCGTATCGAGACGACGCTGAATACGCGACACTCGATCGGCAACCGCGATGTTAAGTTCCCTGTAAAAGGCATAAATCCAAAAAATGGCGGACAGAGAGGGATTCGAACCCTCGGTACGCTTTCACGTACACACGCGTTCCAGGCGTGCGCCTTCAACCACTCGGCCACCTGTCCATTTGCGTTTCGCACCCGGAGAGGAGCAAATCGTCGGAACGGCGCGATATATACCGATGAATTCTCGGGGATCAACCTAAATCTAACAGTTTTTTGACCTCTTCCGACAAAACTCCGGCAAAGCTGTCCATTGCGCTTATGCATCGCGATAATTATCTATTGGCTCGGTTAGGGAATGGCGCGGCTGACCGGAAAATCCGGCGGTGGGGCGTCGGAGGGATCGATGCGTTTCTTGTTGCGTTTGACCAGCCTTGTTGCGCTCGCTGCGGCCGTCATTGCGGGAACGATCGATTCAATCCAGTCCGTTGCTGCATCCGCCGTTGTCATGACACCCATGGGCGATGCCTGGCAGGATTTGAGCCCTTCGTCGCTGTCTGCCCTGCAGGCGTCGATTTCCTACTATGTGCACCCGCGCTTCTATGCTTTCGTGTTCGGGTGGCTGATGTTGCAGCCGGCCTTTGCCATCTTTCTGGTGATCGCTCTCTTGCTGTGGATGATTGGCTACAAGAAGCCGCCGGTGGCGGGCCGCTTCACCGCCTAACAAGACGGGCGGCTCTGACGTATTCGCTTTGAGGCCGCTTCGGGCCTTCTTCGAAGAGCACGATCCGACACAAGGGATGCGCCAGGGCAACGACATCGGAACGACCTACCGTTCCGCCGTCTACACGACGACAGCTGAACAGCTGGCGACCGCAGAGCCGGTGCGCGATACCTTCCAGTCAGCGCTTAAAGCCGCCGGGCGCAGCTTGAAGATCACCACGGAGATCGCTTCGGCCGGCGAGTTCTACCATGCCGAGGACTACCACCAGCAGTATTTGGCCAAGAATCCGGACGGCTATCGCGGGCTCCGCGGAACCGGCGTCAGTTGCCCGATTGCTCGGTAAAGTCGCACTTTTAGCGGCGGTTTTGCACGAAAATCAGCCCTCTTGGGCTGATTTTCAGCATCGACGGGGAATTTTTACCAGCCGAAAAATTTCTCGTGAATTTTTTCGTAGCACATGCAAGGATGCGCCCAGCCAGGTCTCGGGGGAGGCCGGTGGTTCCGCAGACATGCCTGCAACAGGCTTGCGGGAGGACCCAAACAAATAGCAACAATAGGGCTGCATTATGAAAAAAACCCTTCTTTCGCTCCTGTCTGTGGCTGCGATGTCCACGACGGCGCTTGCCGCCGACATCAAGCCGGCACTCGTTTACGGCACCGGCGGAAAGTTCGATAAGTCCTTCAATGAAGCTGCCTATAACGGTGCCGAGAAGTTCAAGGCGGAAACCGGCATTGCCTATCGCGACTTCGAGCCGACCGGCGACACGCAGGGCGAGCAGGCCATCCGCAACTTCGCAAGCCGCGGCTTCAATCCGGTTGTAGCTGTGTCCTTCGCGTGGACCTCGGCGATCGAAAAGGTCGCCGCCGAATTCCCGGATACCAAGTTCGTCATCGTTGATGCCGTCGTTGACAAGCCGAACGTCCGCTCGGTCGTTTACAAGGAAGAAGAAGGTTCCTTCCTCGTTGGCGTTCTCGCCGGAATGGCCTCGAAGTCCGGCAAGGTCGGCTTCGTCGGCGGCATGGACATTCCGCTCATCCGCAAGTTCGAATGCGGCTACGAGCAGGGCGCGCGTTCCGTCAAGGCTGACGTCGAAGTTTTCCAGAACATGACCGGCACGACCGGTGCAGCCTGGAACGACCCCGTTCGCGGCGGTGAACTGACCAAGAACCAGATCGATCAGGGCGCCGATGTCGTTTACGCGGCGGCAGGTGCAACCGGTCTCGGCGTGCTCCAGACGGCGGCCGACAACAAGAAGCTCTCGATCGGCGTTGATTCCAACCAGAACTATCTGCATCCCGGCTCCGTGTTGACGTCGATGGTCAAGCGTGTCGATCTGGCTGTCTACAATGCTTACAGTGACGCCAAGAACGACAAGTTCGCCGGCGGCATGCAGGCTCTCGGCGTCAAGGAAGATGGCGTCGCTGCTGCGATCGACGAGCACAACAAGCCGCTGATCACGGCGGAAATGCAGGCTGCCGTCGACAAGGCGAAGGCTGATATCATCGCAGGGACCATCAAGGTCCACGATTATACGACGGACAATTCTTGCCCGAAGTGATCCGCCACTGAGATGGGGCGTATGGCGGCCGGTTTTTCCGCCATACGCCCTTTTCGTATTGGAGCCTGCAGTGACAGACACGCCCGCTATCGAACTTGTGGGCATCGACAAGAAGTTCGGTGCCGTTCACGCAAACAAGGACATCAATCTCACCGTCGCCAAGGGCACGATCCACGGCATCATCGGGGAAAACGGCGCCGGTAAATCGACGTTGATGTCGATCATTTATGGTTTTTACCACGCTGACGCTGGCGAAATCCGTGTCAACGGCACGCCGGTGACTATCCGCGATAGCCAGGCCGCGATCGCAGCCGGTATCGGCATGGTTCACCAGCATTTCATGCTGGTCGATAATTTTACAGTGCTAGAAAACATCATGCTCGGCGCCGAAGGCGGCGCGCTGCTGGCAAGGGGCGTTGCCTCGGCGCGGGCTGAGTTGAAGCGGCTGGAGACGGAGTATGGCCTGGAAGTGAACCCTGATGCGCTGATCGAGCAGCTCCCGGTCGGCTTGCAGCAGCGCGTCGAAATCTTGAAAGCCATGTATCGTGGCGCCGAGATCCTGATCCTGGATGAGCCGACCGGCGTCTTGACGCCGGCTGAGGCCGACCATTTGTTTCGTATCCTCAAGGTGCTGCGCGACCAGGGCAAGACGATCATTCTGATCACGCACAAGCTGCGCGAGATCATGGCCATTACCGACACCGTCTCGGTCATGCGCCGGGGCGAAATGGTAGCAACCCGCAAGACCGCGGAAACCACGGTTGAAGAGCTCGCCGAATTGATGGTGGGCCGCCGCGTGCTGCTGCGCGTTCAAAAGGGCCAGGCGACGCCAGGTGGCGTCGTGCTTTCGGTGCGCAACCTTACCGTCAAGGACAATCGCGGCGTCACCATGGTCGACAACGTCTCCTTCGATGTGCGTGGCGGTGAGATCGTCGGTATTGCCGGAGTGGCCGGCAACGGTCAGTCCGAGCTTCTGGAAGCGATCGCCGGCATCCGCAAACCGCATTCCGGCGAGATTTTCGTCGATGGCCAGCCGATCGACAAGGCCGATGCGGCGCGGTTGCGCGAACTCGGCCTTGCCCATATCCCCGAAGACCGCCACCATATGGGTCTCGTGCTCAAGTTCGAGGAATACGAGAATTCCGTCCTCGGCTATCACCGCAAGCCCGCCTACAGCAAAGGTCCGCTGCTCGATCTCGAGGCGATCCGCAAGGACGCGATGGAGAAGATTGAGAAATATGACATCCGCCCGCCGAACCCCCGTCTGAAGACAGCCAATTTCTCCGGCGGTAACCAGCAGAAGATTGTCGTTGCCCGCGAAATCGAGCGCGACCCGACGGCACTCATCATCGGCCAGCCGACGCGTGGCGTCGATATCGGCGCCATCGAATTCATTCACCGCCGTATCATCGAGATGCGCGATGCGGGCAAGGCGATCCTGCTCGTTTCCGTCGAGCTCGATGAAATCCGCGCCCTTTCAGACCGTATCCTTGTCATGTTTGCCGGCCACGTCGTCGGCGAGAAGACGCCCGATGCCGGTGAACAGACCCTCGGCCTGATGATGGCCGGCATTGCCGCGTGAGGCCTTAATGAGCACAGCTTCCGTTCCTCTTCCAAATTGGATCGCCTACGGCCTTATCCCGCTTCTGAACCTGATCGTTGCCTTTTTGATTTCGGGCTTCGTCGTCTGGCTGATCGGCGAAAGTCCGATTGCGGCCTTGTCGCTCTTGATCGAAGGCGCGCTCGGCAGCGGCGAAGGCATTGGTTTTACGCTGTATTATGCCACGAGCTTCATCTTCACCGGCCTGTCGGTAGCGGTCGCCATTCACGCCGGCCTCTTCAACATCGGCTCGGAAGGCCAGGCTTATCTCGGCGGCCTCGGTTGCGCATTGGTGGCGCTCGCGCTCGACCACTATGTCCCATGGTATGTGACAATGCCGGTGGCGGTTGTCGGTGCTGGCCTGTTTGGCGCCGCCTGGGCGTTCATTCCGGCCGTTCTCCAGGCGAAACGCGGCAGCCACATCGTCATTACCACCATCATGTTCAACTACATCGGCGCGGCGCTGATGGTTTACCTGCTGGTGCATGTGCTGATCGTGCCGGGCAAGATGGCGCCGGAAACACGCACCTTCCTCGAAGGCGGCCAACTGCCGAAGCTCGGATGGCTGATGAATCTCTTCGGTGCAAAGCTGGGTGCGGCGCCGTTCAACGTCTCCTTCCTCATTGCCCTTGTCGCGGCCTACTTCGTGTGGCTGCTCATTTGGCGCACCAAGCTGGGGTTCGAGATGCGCACGCTCGGCGTCAGCCCGACCGCGGCCTCCTACGCAGGCATCCCCTATGCCCGCACGGTGATGATCGCCATGCTGCTCTCCGGCGCGCTGGCCGGCATGATGGCGCTTAATCCAGTCATGGGGTCTTCGGCCCGCCTGCAGGTCGAGTTCGTCGGTGGCGCCGGCTTTGTCGGCATTGCCGTCTCGCTCATGGGCCGAAATCATCCGGTCGGCATTATCTTCTCGGCGATCCTGTTCGGCATCCTTTATCAGGGCGGCGACTGGATCTCCTTCGAGATGCCGAACATCACCCGCGAAATGATCCTGGTGATCCAGGGTCTCGTCATTCTCTTCGCAGGCGCCCTCGAATATATGTTCAGACCGGCGATGGTTCGCATCTATCAGCAGTTCAAGACGGTGTGAGGGGACGGCGATGGATTACTACGATATTTTCATTAGCGTTCTCTCCTCGACGATCCGCCTGTCGATTCCGCTGATCTTCACCGCGCTTGCCGGGCTCTTCTCGGAGCGGTCCGGCATTTTCGACATCGGCCTCGAGGGCAAGATGCTGGGCGCCGCCTTCGCCGCTGCCTGCGTCGCATACATCACGGACTCGGCTTGGCTTGGCCTCCTTGCAGGCATCCTCTGCTCGGTTGCACTAAGCTTGGTGCATGGTTTTGCGTCGATCACCAATCGCGGCAACCAGATCATCTCCGGCGTGGCCATCAACTTCTTCGTCGCCGGCATTACGATTGTCCTCGGGCAGGCGTGGTTCGGCCAAGGCGGGCGTACGCCACAGCTTTCTCCGGAGAGCCGCTTCGCGCCGATCACGCTTCCGGGTGCGGAGGCGATGCGGGAGGTTCCGATCATCGGTCCGCTCTATTCGAACGTGATCTCGGGCAACAACATTCTGACCTACCTCGCATTTCTGGCGGTGCCGCTTTCCTGGTGGATCCTCTACCGCACGCGCTTCGGCCTGCGGCTTCGCGCCGTCGGCGAAAATCCAGGCGCCGTCGATACGGCCGGCATCTCGGTCAGTTGGCTGCGCTATCGTTCCGTGATGTGCGCCGGCATCCTCTGCGGCTTCTCGGGCACATATCTTGCGATTGCGCAATCGGCGGCCTTCATCAAGGATATGTCGGCGGGCAAAGGCTATATCGCTCTTGCCGCGCTGGTTTTTGCAAAGTGGAAGCCGGTGCCGGTCATGTTCGCCTGCCTGCTTTTCGGCTTCCTTGATGCATTGGCGAACTTCATGCAGGGCAAGGAGGTGCCGCTGATCGGGGAAGTGCCGGTGCAGATCTTCCAGGCCTTGCCCTATATTCTCACATGCATCCTGCTTGCGGGCTTCATAGGCGTCGCCACGCCGCCGAAGGCCGGCGGAGTCCCCTATACCAAGGAGCGCTGATAGATGTCACACGACCTTTTCGAAGCCGCCCGCGGTGCCATGGCCTTTGCCCATGCGCCTTATTCGAAATTCCCGGTCGGCGCCGCGATCCGCGCTGAAGACGGCAAGGTCTACACCGGTGCCAATATCGAAAACCTCTCTTTCCCCCAGGGTTGGTGCGCCGAGCCGACGGCTATCGGCGCCATGATCATGGGCGGGGCGAAGAAGATTGTCGAAATGGCCGTGATTGCCGAGAAGCTGCCACTTTGCCCGCCCTGCGGCGGCTGCCGGCAGAAGATCTCCGAATTCGCGTCCAAGGACACGAAGATCTATCTCTGCGATGAAGCCGGCGTGAAGAAAACCATGACGATGGAAGAGCTTCTTCCCTTCAGCTTCGAGACGGAACTCGGATGAACGCCGCCATCGATCTGCTCGTAGGTAGGCTCGGCGGGCTCGTTCCGCGTCACGGCATCATTCTCGGCTCGGGTCTCGGCTCCCTCGTGGGCGAGCTGACGAATGCTGTGCGAACGCCCTATGAGGATCTGCCTGGCTTTCCTGTCAGCGCGGTCTCTGGACATGCAGGCGAAGTCGTATCTGGCCTTCTGGACGGCGTGCCCGTCATCATGCTGTCGGGCCGCGTGCATTTCTACGAACGAGGCGATGCGAATGCGATGCGGCTGCCGATCGAGGTGCTCAAGGGCCTCGGTGTGCAATCGCTCTTTCTGACCAACTCGGCAGGCTCGCTCCGCGAGGAAATGCCGCCGGGCTCAGTGATGCAGATCACTGACCACATCAATTATTCCGGCATGAATCCACTAATCGGCGAGGAAAGCGACCGTCGCTTCGTCGGCATGACGAATGCCTATGACGCTGAGCTTGCCGCTTCGATGCGCAAGGCGGCCGAGAAGCTGGACATCAAGCTCTTTCACGGCGTCTATATGTGGTTTTCCGGTCCGAGCTTCGAAACGCCCGCGGAAATCCGCATGGCTCGGATTCTCGGTGCCGATGCCGTCGGCATGTCGACCGTGCCGGAGGTCATCATCGCACGAATGCTGGGTTTGAGGGTTGCGGCAGCTTCCGTAATCACCAATTATGGGGCAGGCATGACCGGTTCCGAACTCAGCCACGAAGAAACCAAGGACATGGCGCCCGTTGGTGGCGTGAGTCTCGCCGCAATTTTGAAGGAAATCATTGCGGGTGAAGGGAAGCATTGATGAGCACTTACTCCCAGAAGGAGATGGCGGCGGTCGCGCTGTCGCTTCTTGACCTTACCAATCTAAAGGATGATTGCACCGAAGTGCAGATCGATGCGCTCTGCGCCCGTGCACAAACACCCTACGGCAATAGTGCCGCGATCTGCATCTGGCCGCGCTTTGTCGCGCACGCACGCACGGTTCTCGGCAAAGGTCATCCGGTTCGCATTGCAACGGTTGTCAATTTTCCGTCCGGCGACATGGAAGTGGCCGACGTTGCCGCCGAGACGCGCGAGGCGATCGCAGACGGCGCGGATGACATCGACGTCGTCATTCCCTACCGCAAGTTCCTGGACGGCAACGAAAAGGCAGTAACCGACATGGTAACTGCGGTTCGCGCGGAATGCACCGGGGGCGTGCTGCTGAAGGTCATCCTGGAGACGGGTGAGATCAAGGACCCGAGCCTCATCCGCCGCGCATCCGAACTTGCAATCGACGCAGGTGCGGATTTTATCAAAACGTCCACCGGCAAGGTTGCCGTCAATGCAACGCTCGAGGCTGCGGACATCATGATCCGCGCGATCCGCCAGAGCGGCCGCAAGGTGGGCTTCAAGCCCGCCGGCGGCATCGGCTCTGTCGTGGACGCTGCCCTTTATCTCAGCCTTGCGCAGACGATCATGACGCCGGATTGGCCGATGCCGTCTACCTTCCGTTTCGGTGCATCAGGCCTGCTGGATGATATCCTCGCGGTCCTTGGCGGCGCCCAATCGGCTCCCGCCAAGGCGTCGAGCTACTGAGCATGATCCCGCAGGAGATCATCCGGAAGAAGCGGAATGGCGGTGTCCTTTCCGCGGACGAAATCCAGTCCTTCATTGAGGCTCTTGCCGCCGGCCGGCTGTCCGAGGGACAGATCGGGGCTTTCGCCATGGCCGTCTGGTTCAAGGGGATGTCGCGTGAGGAAACCGTTGCGCTGACGCTCGCCATGGCGCGCTCGGGCGCCATGCTCACATGGTCCGGAATCGATCGCCGGATTGCAGACAAGCATTCTACCGGCGGCGTCGGCGACAACGTCTCGCTGATGCTGGCGCCGATTGCCGCTGCCTGCGGCCTTGCCGTGCCGATGATTTCCGGCCGCGGCCTCGGCCATACCGGCGGCACGCTCGACAAACTGGATTCCATTCCCGGCTATGGAATTACGCCGGATGCGGCGCTGTTCCGCAAGGTCGTCGAGGAAGCAGGCTGTGCCATCATCGGCCAGACAGGCTCGCTGGCACCTGCTGACGGCAAGCTCTACGCCGTGCGCGATGTAACCGCCACCGTTGATTCCATCCCGCTGATCACGGCGTCCATTCTGTCCAAGAAGCTCGCTGCCGGTCTTGAGACCCTGGTGCTCGACGTGAAAACCGGCAACGGCGCCTTCATGGCCGACCACGAGCAGGCAAAGCTCTTGGCACAGTCCCTGGTGGAAGTGGCGAACGGAGCAGGGGTTAGGACCTCCGCCTTGATCACCGACATGAACCAGCCGCTGGCGGACGCGGCGGGCAATGCCGTGGAAATATGGAACTGCCTCGGCTTCCTGACGGGGAGCAAGGCCGGAACGCGGCTCGAAGCCGTCGTTCTGGGCTTCGCAGCCGAGATGCTGGCGAGCTCCGGTATTTGTCCGTCCCTGGAAGATGGCGAAGTGAAAGCCCGCGCGGCACTGACGTCGGGCAAGGCGGCGGAGGTCTTTGGCCGCATGGTGCACATGCTCGGTGGCCCGGCGGATTTTGTCGAGAAGCCCGCAAACTATCTGGCGAAAGCGCCGATCGAAAAGCCGGTCGTGGCGAAAGAGAGCGGCTGGCTTTCAGCCTGCAATGCTCGCGAACTCGGCATGGCTGTTATCGATCTCGGCGGCGGGCGACGTCATCCGGCGGACAAGATTGACCATCGGGTGGGCTTCTCCGCTCTGCTGCCGCTCGGCACCCGTGTGGAGAAGGGTGATACGATTGCCATCGTTCATGCCGCAAGCGAAGCGGCTGCGGAAAAGGCGGCCGCCTCACTCGGCGCAAACTACCGCATCTCCGGCAACGAGCCGTATCTGCCCCCGGTGATTTCGGGTCGTATCTGATTATTGCTTCAGATTGAGCGCCCCGTCCGCGACCGAGTAGGATTGCAGTTTCTTCAGGAAGCTCATGCCGACCAGCGTCATCGAAAGCGCCTCGTCCTTGAGCACGAAAGCTTCCACGCTTCGCACACGGACGCCGCCGATTTCGACGCGATCGAGCGTGACATGTGCGGCCTTGGTCTGGCCGTTTGCCGTATTGACGGCATAGCGGAAATCGAGCTGGCCGGCGCCGTAGCCAAGACGGCGGGCGAGGCTTTCGTTCAAGGCGACATAGGTCGCGCCGGTATCGATCAAGCCCTGCACCGGCTTGCCGTTGATCTTGAAGTCGCCCCTGTAGTGCCCCTGGGCATCGGCCCGAAGCAGCATCCTTCCGCTGCCGGAAGCAGGCACGGGCGAGCGAGCTTCGGTCTGGGTCAAAGCATCGGTGTCGGAAGCGTTATCGGCGATCGGCTGCTCGCCGATTCCGTGAAGAAGGGACGGCACCTGCGTGGCGAGTGCGACGGCTATGCTCGCGAAAATGACTGTACGCATGAGCATGAAACAGAAATCCTTCCCGCGTAAACCAGGCATCATCCGGGTGCACGCTTCAAGCTGCTACGCCCTCAATCGCTGACAAGTTGCTAACGGCCATAGCAAAAAGGCCCGGATCTCTGTCCGGGCTCTGCAAGTCGTCGGATTTAGTAAAGAAAAGCTGAAGCTATTTCGTGCCGTACATGCGGTCGCCTGCATCCCCGAGACCCGGCATGATATAGCCTTTCTCGTTGAGATGGCTGTCGATCGCGGCGGTGAAGACCTGAACATCGGGATGTGCCGAGCGGAAATTCTTGATGCCTTCCGGGGCGGCCAGCAGGCAGAGGAAGCGGATATTGTGCGCGCCGCGCTCCTTCAGCTTGTCGATTGCGGCAATCGAGGAATTGCCCGTCGCCAGCATCGGGTCGACGACGATGATCAGGCGTTGTGCAACGTCGTCCGGTGCCTTGAAGTAATATTCCACGGGCTGCAGCGTTTCGTGGTCGCGATAGACGCCGATGTGGGAGACGCGAGCTGAAGGGACGAGATCGAGCATGCCTTCGAGCAGCCCGTTGCCGGCACGTAGGATCGACGCGAAGACCAGCTTCTTGCCTTCCAGGATCGGCGATTCCATGGTCTGAAGCGGCGTCTCGATGGTTTCCATCGTCAGCTCGAGATCACGCGTCACCTCGTAGCATAGCAGGGTCGAGATTTCCCGGAGCAGCCGGCGGAAGCTGCCCGTCGATGTCTCCTTGCGCCGCATGATGGTGAGTTTGTGCTGCACAAGCGGGTGGTCGATGACGGTGACGCCTTCCATGGCCGAGCCTCTCTTTAATTGTTCTTATAAGACGTTTCTTTCATGGAAATCGCCTCAACTGCAAGAGTGGAGGCGATTTTCACGTCACGATCCCCAGGCTCGGGCGGCTCAAAGCCGGGCGAGCAGCGCTATACGGGTTGCTTCGTCGACGAAAGCCGCCTCGATGGCAGTCCGCGTCAGCGCGTTGATTTCGCTGTCGTTGAAGCCGAAGGCATCAGAAGCAAGCTCATATTCCCGCTTCAGCGAGGTATGGAAAAAGGGCGGATCGTCGGAACTGATCGTCACCCGGACGCCGGTTTCCTTGAGCTTGCGGAGCGGATGCGCAGCGAAATCGGGGAAGACGTTCAGGGCAATATTGGAGCCCGGGCAGACCTCGAGAACAGTCCCGAGATCGGCAAGCCGCCTCACAAGCTCGGCATCTTCGATGGCGCGAACGCCGTGGCCGATGCGCGACGGCCGCACGACGTCCAGCGCGTCGGAAACGCTGAAGGCGCCGCAGACCTCACCGGCGTGGATCGTCAGACCGAGCCCGGCGTCGCGAGCGATATCAAAGGCACGGGCATAGTCGGCCACACGGCCCATGCGCTCCTCGCCAGCCAGGTTGAAGCCGGTGATCAGCGGATTGCCGGCTTTGACGGCATATTCCGCCGCACCGATCACGCTCTCAGGCCCGAAATGCCGTTCACCGGTCACGATCAGCCGCGCTTCGATGCCGCTCTTCTCCTTCGCCCGGCGAATACCTTCGCACACGCCGGCAATATAGGCGTCCGCGCCGAGCCCGATGCGCTTTCCATGGTCCGGCGAAACGATGAGCTCGCTATAAATCGTGCCGATCTCGGCAAGCTCCTGCAGATAGGTTTCGGTCAACAGCGCGTAGTCCTCGTCAGTCTTATAGACCTCGGAGACTTTGTCGTAGCATTCGAGAAAGCTTGCAAAATCATGCCAGACATAGGCACCGCCGCGGAGATAGGCGCTGATGTCGATATTGTACTTGCGGGCCTGCGCTTCCGTCAGCGCCGGCGGCGCGGCACCCTCGAGATGACAGTGCAGCTCGGCCTTCTTCAGATGCAATGTCATAGAAAGCTTCTCCCATGCGGTCCGGCGGCGATGCCGAGATGCCGAGCGACTGTCTCGCCGATGTCGGCATAGGTGCTGCGAATGCCGATATTGCGTGACTTCAACCCCGGGCCATAAGCGATGATCGGCACGCGCTCGCGCGTATGATCCGTGCCGCGCCAGGTCGGGTCGCAGCCATGGTCGGCCGTGAGGATGACAAGATCGCCGGGTGTAAGCTTGCGGTGGACGTCCGGCAGCCGCGCATCGAAGGCTTCGAGCGCGGCGGCATAACCTGGAACGTCACGGCGATGGCCATAGACCATGTCGAAGTCAACAAAGTTCGTGAAAACGAGGTCGCCGTCTTGGGCCTCTTCCATCGCGGCAAGAGAAGCGTCCATCAATGCGTCGTTGCCGTTGGCCTTGATTACTCTTGAGACGCCTTGATGCGCGAAAATATCACCGATCTTGCCGACGGCGTGAACCTTGCGGCCCTCCTTGACGAGCCGGTCAAGCAGCGTTGGCTCTGGTGGCGGCACGGAAAAATCCCGGCGATTGCCAGTGCGCTCAAAGGTCGAGGAGGTTTCGCCGACGAAGGGGCGGGCAATGACCCGGCCGATATTGTAATGGTCGAGAAGCGCGCGGGCGATGCGGCAGAAACTCAGCAGACGGTCCAGGCCGAAATGCGTCTCGTGTGCTGCAACCTGGAAGACAGAGTCCGCCGATGTATAGCAGATCGGCTTGCCGGTGCGGATGTGCTCCTCGCCGAAACGGGCGATGATTTCCGTGCCCGAGGCATGGCAGTTGCCGAGAATTCCCGGAAGCTCCGCCGCGCTGCAGAGCGCCTCGATAAACTGTGGGGGAAAGGCGTCTCCCTCTGCGGGGAAATATCCCCAATCGAATGTCACCGGCGTTCCGGCGATTTCCCAATGCCCCGACGGCGTGTCCTTGCCGCGGGAGACTTCATTGGCGCAGCCGTGGATGCCGTAAACCTTCTCCGGAATCGGCATGCCATCCGGAAAGCGCCCGGTCGCGGTCTTCGCGATCTGCATCAGCCCGAGCGCCGACATGTTGGGAAGAGAAAGCGGACCGGAGCGCAAGCCTGCCCTATCGGCGGCCCCGGCTGCACAAAACTCCGCAATATGGCCAAGCGTATTTGAGCCGTCGTCGCCATAGGCAACCGCATCCAGGCCCCCACCGACGCCGAAGGAATCAAGGACAAAAAGAAATGCACGCGCCATCTTCAACCATCACGCTGAGCGGCTGAAGAGCCGCAGTCTCGGCGAGGCATACAGCGCGATCGCATTCTTGGCAAATTTCGGGGAAGGGAATGCCGCGATCAGCAATCGCCGCAGGTGACGTCCTTGCCTTGCCGCTCCCGGTAATAATAGGTTCGGCGTATGGTGATCTGCTGCATATTGCTGGGAAGGAAGCTCGGTCCAAACGCGAGCAGCTTGTAGGGAATGCTGAGGTCGGCCCGCACGAGAAAGCTATCCGCTTTTTGCAGCTCGGCGGGGATTCCGCTAACAGGGGAATTTGCAGCATAGGGCGCGGCCGCCGCGTCGTTTGCCCAGGACCAAAGAACCTTGGCGTTGGCACCGGTGTCGATATCGATGCCGGTCAATTCGATCTGAATGTCGGTTGTATCGAAAGGAACGAAGATCCCGTCGGCAACCGAGGCTATGTCCGTCAGCGAGCTTTTGGTGACATTCTCCTGTTGCGTGACGAGATCCGCAATCGAGCCGGCGGCGCGGCTGGCGCGTTTGCTGACACTCAGCCCAAGCGTGGTCTCGAAGGCACCGATATAGAGCATCACCAGGACGGGAAAGAGGATGGCGAATTCGATTGCGCCAACGCCGCTGCGGTCATGCCCGAGGTGGACGAGCTTCGCTTTCAGCCGCATCAGGATTCCGGTCGCGGCCATCAATATTTCTCGTTCTCGAAGGCTGCGGTCGCGACGATAAGGTAGTCATTCAGCCTTGCGCCGGTCGTCGTCTTGTATGGGGTAATATACGGCCTGATAAGGTCGGTGATGATCTGCCAGTGATAATAGGCGCGCACCATATTGATCGAGCCGGAGCCGCCCGGTGAATACTGCAGCGCCGATGTATCGAGGCCAGTCGCATTCATCGGAATCGTATCCGGAATATCGGAAAACTTGCTGAACGTGCGGACATCGAGCCAGAGCTTGTTCGGCGTCGTGATCTCGTCTTCGGAACACTGGATGAGGATCGAGACCTCGCCGCAAAACTCCCGCCGGAAGGCCGTCTGATCCATGTAGGTCGGCTGTCCGGCGACATTGGTAATCTGTCCGGTCCGCATCTTTCGGCTCATGGTATCGACGGCATTGGATACAAGTTGCTCTGCGGCGAACGCCACAAAAGTTTCCAGGATTGCGAAGATCACCATGAAATAAGGAATTGCGAGCAGCGCGAATTCGATCGCTGTCGACCCGTCGCGCGAGCGCGCAAATGACTTCCATCGGCTCTGCTTGGCCGGCTGCGTGCAGGCTCCGTCTGCCTGGTGATCATTAGCCGCCATCGCGCCATCCGGAAGAAGGGTTCATGCAGCAATTGTAGAGCGCGTTTGTTGATTTTCCGTTTCAGGCTGGGGCTACAATTTAACGGATGATGACGGGCCCAGCTCGTGCGCGGATCAGCCGCCGGCAGCGGCATCTGCCGTATTATTCTGCTGGGTGTGCTGTTCGCAGTTCGGCGTGCAGGAGAGGACGGAGCGATCGGTCTGGCGGTAGACGCGCACCGTGTTGCCTTCGTCGATCGAGACAAGAACCGTCTCGTCGAGTATCGCGTTGCCGTCGGCGTCAAGCAGGACGATATTGGTTGTCCCGAAACTGCGGCCGGTAAGCACGATCGTCTTCGCGTCGGCAACCGTCGCGTCGGCAACCTTGGCGTTGCCGATAATCACTTTGCTGGCTGGCCGGTCGAGCTTCAGTACACGCGCATGATCCATGTACACGCGCAGCACGTCTTCTTCGGCGCGCAATGGAGCCTGAAGCCCGCAAAGCCCGAACATCGCGGCTGAAAAAAATGCAATAGTCTTGCCGCCCGATGGCATATCGCTCTCTTGATTAGAATCCGGCAGAATTTTGAAACAGGATGGAAAAAAATGGTAAATGAAGCTTTAAGAATTATTCAAAGTGATCGATAGCATTACGCTTTTATCCAAAATGGATCGGATGAGGACGTCCTCTCGGTCGCGATGTTTTCAAGTGGCACAATTGATGTAGCATTTCAGCGCACCTTGGAGGCGCAGCGATTTATAAGTTCTCTCGCATCCGGTAAAATTGAATATAAAGGAGTAATGCCATGCTTACCATTCGTTTTTTTACTTTAGCATTTACGAACTGCTAACCCTTTTCCTTAAGCCGATTGAAACGGCGCCCCGTTAGGTTGTGGCAATCCGATCAACGGTAACAGTTGGCGGACGTGCTGAACCTCAACTGGAGTGGAGTAACCATGACCAAGCTTTTTAGCCGTTTTCTGAAGGACGAATCCGGCGCGACTGCAATTGAATACGGCCTGATTGCAGCGCTCATTTCTGTGGCGCTCATCGCGGGTGCCAGTGCTCTCGGCAACACCCTGAACGCCACGTTCCAGAACCTGTCGACGACGATGAATACTGCTACAGACGGCAGTTCGGTCCAAGATCTCCAATAAGATCGTCTTCGATACTTAGTGGAAGAGGCGCAGAGATGCGCCTCGGCCGGCTAGGCTTACCTTTGATGGTAGGCCTTTCTTGCTTTTTGAGGAGCAGGATTTGAAATGATCGCAGCATCCATCTTCGTGGTTTTTCCACTTTGCCTCGCTGTCGCTGCGTTGTCGGATCTGGTCACGATGACGATACCGAACCGCGTATCCCTGATTCTCGTCATTTCATTTCTCATCATCGCGCCGCTTACCGGCATGGCAATTCCCGTGATCGGCATGCATCTAGCCGCGGGACTCGCTGTCTTCTGCGGCTGCTTTGCGCTCTTTGCCTTGAATGTGATGGGTGGAGGGGACGCCAAACTTCTCTCGGCCGCTGCGCTCTGGTTTGGCTTCAATCAAAGCCTGATACTATTCCTTTGCTGCGTCGGCGTGATCGGCGGCTTGCTGACATTTGCTATTCTGATGATCCGCTCGCAAACCAATGTAATCCTTGCTATCGGCCTGCCGCTGCCCAACTCGCTCCTACTGGCGAAGAAAATTCCTTACGGCATCGCCATCGCCATCGGCGGCTTTACGGCGTTCCCCTATTCGCCGATGCTGATTCATGCGCTTGAAACGCTGAAATAACGGCGACTTAAACGTGCATTAACTTAAAATGTAAGTGTTACGTTAACCATAATTACACCAATTCCGGAGCATTCTTCGGGGTGAGCGTGCTGCTTGCCGAGGACTGAAGAATGAAACCCGCCCGTTTGATGATACTTTCAGTGGCCGTCGTTGCCGCTGGCCTCGCCGGTTTTCTGGCGATGAAGCTTGCCGGGCGGGGTGGCGTCGTCACGCAGGTGAAGTCGGTCGTCGAAAAAGAGCCCACGGCCAATGTGCTTGTCTCGAGTGCTAATCTGCCCGTAGGCGCCCGCATTGACGACAAGGCCGTGCATTGGATGCCCTGGCCGCGCGACGGCGTTGTTCAGGGCTTTATCACCGAAGCCGACAAGCCCGACGCGATCAAGGACATGAAGGGTGCGGTGGTACGCCTACCGATCTTCGAAGGCGAGCCGATCCGGCCGGAAAAACTCGCCGATTCAAACAGCCGCATCCTTTCGGCCCTTTTGCCCGCTGGCAAACGCGCTGTCGCCACGGAAATCTCGGTCGCGACCGGCGCCGGCGGCTTCATCCTTCCGAACGATCGTGTCGATGTCATCATGGTCCGCAAAGCGCAGGGAAGCGACAAGTTCCTGACCGAGACCGTGCTGAGCAATGTCCGCGTTCTCGCCATCGATCAGCAGATTCAAGAAAAGGACGATGGTTCCAAGGCTGTCGTGGGCACCACGGCAACCCTCGAACTGACGCCCGATCAAACCAAGGTCCTGGCAGTTGCCCAGCAGATGGCAGACAAGCTGTCGCTCGCGCTGCGTTCCGTGGCCGATGCACAGGAGCAGGACACGAGTGCCGCCGATTATCTCCTGAGCGGAGACAATGGAAGCGCCCTGGTGCAGGTCATCAAGTCTGGTTCGATCGTGACAGACACCAGTGCGCCAAAGGCCGAGTGAGGGGAAATCTATGGTGAATACAATGCGGCGCGCTAGACATTTCCTCTCCGGCGCCATCACGCTGACGATGGTTATTTCGGGGCTGACGCCACCCGCCTTCGCGCCACTCCTCGGCGCGGGAATTGCCCATGCGGAATCGGAAGGCGTCATTCGTATCTCTCAGACCGGCCCCGGTGCCCACCGCCGCCTCAAGCTCGGCCTCAACAAGGCGCTCGTCGTCGATCTGCCAGAGGACGCGCATGACATTCTCGTCTCCGATCCGTCGATGGCCGACGCGGTGACGCGCACATCGCGCCGCATCTATCTCTTCGGCAAGAAGGTCGGCCAAACGAACATCTTCATCTTCGGAAGCGACGGCCAGGAGGTCGTGAGCCTCGATATCGAAATCGAGCGCGATGTCTCGGGCCTCGAAGCGAATCTCAGGCGCTTCATTGTCGATTCCAACATCAATGTCGAAATCGTATCTGACAACATCGTGTTGACCGGCACGGTTCGCACCCCGCAGGATGCCAAGCAGGCCGCAGACCTTGCACAGGCGTTTCTGACGGGCGGTGAGGCAACCACGCGAACGGAGACGGCCGCCAGCTCCGCGCAGCAGGGCGATGTCGCGATCTTTGCCGAAGCCCGCCAGCAATCCCAGGTCGTCAATCTGCTGCAGATTCAGGGCGAAGATCAGGTCACGCTGAAGGTGACGATTGCCGAAGTCCGCCGCGAAATCCTCAAGCAGCTCGGCTTCGACAATCTCGTATCGAATTCCTCGGGCATGACCGTAGCGCAGCTCGGCTCGCCTATAGCGAATGGCTCCACTGCGACACTCGGCGGAGGACTTGCAGCGCTGTTCAAGACCGCAATCGGTAAGTACGACATATCGACCTATCTCAGCGCTCTTGAGCAGGCGAAGGTCGTCAAGACCTTGGCCGAACCTACTTTGACCGCTATTTCCGGCCAGGCCGCCACCTTCAATTCCGGCGGCCAGGTTCTCTACTCGACCACCGACAATGACGGCAACGTCACCATCGTTCCCTACAACTACGGCATCAATCTGGCCTTCAAGCCGGTGGTTCTGTCCTCGGGCCGCATCAGCCTTGAAATCAAGACCAATGTGTCCGAGCCGGCACCATCCGTGTCGGGGTCGCAGCCGACCTACCAGCGCCGCTCGGCCGAGACCTCCGTGGAGCTTCCGTCCGGCGGCTCGATCGCGCTCGCCGGCCTGATCAGGGACAACGTTTCGCAGACATCGAACGGCACGCCGGGCGTCAACAAGATCCCGATTCTAGGTACGTTGTTCCGCCAGCGGACGGTGGAGCGCGACGAGACCGAACTCGTCATCATCGCGACCCCCTATCTCGTCCGCCCTGTCGCTCGCAATGAACTCAATCGGCCGGATGACAATTTCAGTCCCGAGAACGACGCTCAGGCCTTCTTAATGAACCGGGTGAACAAGATCTACGGACGGCCCGAGGCACCGATCGTCGATGCGCAATTCCACGGTTCCATCGGATTTATCTACAAGTGAACGGGGCGGGGTCGAAAACGATGCAACGATATGATGAACAGCCCATGGCTCAACGCAAAAAGGCCGCGTTACGATGGGCCATGCTTGGTGCCGCCGCATTTGCAGGGGCAATGCTCTCCGGCTGCGCGGCGCCGCGCGATAATCTGACTACGGGAGGCATTCCCGACGACTACCGTCAACGCCACCCAATCGTGGTGGCTGAGGCCGAACAGACAGTTGATATCCCGGTTGCCTCGACCGATCGGCGTCTGACGATTGCGCAGCGCGACGTGATCCGCGGCTTTGCGGCCAATTACCTGTCCCGGGCGTCCGGCCCAGTTTATGTCATGACACCACAAGGCTCCGCGAATTCGGCGGCCGCAAGTCAGTTGCGAAGCCAGGTTCGCGCTGAGCTCTCCCACAGAGGGGTACCGAGCTCGAAGATCGTCAACGCGAGCTATGCTGCAACTGTTCCCGGCGATGCAGCGCCTATCCGGCTCAGTTTCGTCGGTATGACGGCCATTACCTCGAAGTGCGGCGAATGGCCAAAGGACATCGGTGGCGGCTTCGATTTCGACAATCAGAATTATTACAACTTCGGCTGCGCCACCCAAAACAACCTAGCCGCACAGATCGCCAATCCTGAAGACCTTATTGCGCCGCGGGGCATGACGCCAATCGACGCCGCCCGCCGCAACAATGCGATCGAAGAGTACCGAACCACCTCAACTACCATCGAGGACGTCGGCGGAAGTTCCTCGTTCTGACGGAAGACGAACCTATGAGCCCCATCGAATACGAGATCAAGAACACTGCAGAGCTGCAGCACGTCGAAGACGCCGTGCGCATGGGCGAGCTTGAGAACATGCGGCCGCTGCCGCGTATTTCCGTGCACGCGTTCTGCGAGAGCGAGGCACTTCAGCGGGCCATGGAGCGCTGTGGCAACGACCGGCGCATGTCGAAGGTCAGCCTGCGGATTACCAGTGGCGGCGTTGCGGCGGCCGCGAATATGTTCTCTAGCGCCCCGACGCCCAATCTGCTCATTCTTGAGACGAAGGCGAATGCGGCAAGCCTCCTTTCGGAGCTCGCGCCGCTTGCCGCCGTTTGCGATCCGAGCACCAAGGTCATTGTCATCGGCTATTACAATGACATCGCGCTCTATCGCGAGCTGATCCGCAACGGCATTTCCGAATACATGGTTCAGCCGGTGGCGATGCCTGACATCATGATGGCGATGGCTGCGATCTTCGTCGATCCAGATGCCGAACCACTTGGCCGCAGCATTGCCTTCATCGGTTCCAAGGGAGGCGCCGGTGCCTCGACGATCGCCCACAATTGCGCATTCGGCATTTCCAATCTCTTCTCGACCGAGACGATCCTTGCCGATCTCGATCTGCCTTACGGTACCGCAAACATCGATTTCGACCAGGACCCGACCCAAGGGATCGCCGAAGCCGTCTTTGCTCCTGATCGGCTGGACGAGGTCTTTCTCGACCGCCTTCTGACGAAATGTTCGGAACACCTGTCACTGCTCGCCGCGCCGTCGCTTCTTGATCGCGCCTATGACTTTGATGGCCAGGCGTTTCAACCGGTTCTTGAGGTTCTGCAGCGCAGCGCGCCAGTTGCGGTGCTCGATGTTCCGCATGCCTGGTCGGAATGGACGCGTTCGGTTCTGGCGTCAGTGGACGAGGTGGTCATCTGCGCCGTTCCCGATCTTGCAAACTTGCGCAACGCAAAGAACATGCTCGATGCGCTCCGCAAGCTGCGCCCGAACGACAAGTCGCCGCATCTCGTCCTCAACCAGGTCGGCATGCCGAAGCGTCCGGAAATTGCGCCGTCCGATTTCTGCGAACCGCTCGAGATCGAGCCGATCGCGATCATTCCCTTCGATATCGGCCTCTTCGGCAATGCCGCCAATAGTGGCCGCATGATCTCGGAAATCGACCCGAAGTCGCCGACGGCTGAGACCTTCTCGCAGCTGGCACACATCGTTACCGGCCGGGTGACCATGAAGAAGCCGAAGCGCGGTGGTCTGATGGGGCTGCTGAAGCGCGCCAAGTAAGAGACGAAAACGAGTAGATTGGATTTTGTGGCATGTTCGGAAAACGTGGAAACGAAGGCTTCGGAAAGGGTGGCGCCACAAGCGCGCCGCCATTGCCGGCCGCCCCGGCGGCTCCCGCTTCTGTACCCGCCGTGCTGGTCGAGCCGGCAAAGGAGCCGGGCCGCTACCAGGTGACGCCACCGCCGATGCAGACACCGCAGCGCAGGCGCCTAACCCGCACTGACGAATATTATGACACTAAGGCGCAGGTCTTCTCGGCGCTTATCGACACGATCGACCTGTCGCAGCTCGCCAAGCTCGATGCCGAAAGCGCACGCGAGGAAATTCGCGATATCGTCAACGATATCATCACGATCAAGAACTTCGCGATGCCGATTTCCGAGCAGGAGGAGCTGCTCGAAGACATTTGCAACGACGTTCTCGGCTACGGCCCGCTGGAGCCGCTGCTCGCGCGTGACGACATCGCCGACATCATGGTCAACGGCGCCGGCCAGACCTTCATCGAAGTCGGCGGCAAGACGATCGAATCGGAAATCCGCTTCCGCGATAACGGCCAGCTCCTTTCCATCTGCCAGCGCATCGTCAGCCAAGTCGGCCGCCGTGTCGATGAATCGAGCCCGATATGCGACGCCCGCCTTCCCGACGGCTCGCGTGTCAACGTCATCGCCCCGCCGCTCGCAATCGACGGTCCGGCGCTTACCATCCGTAAATTCAAGAAGGACAAGCTGACGCTCGATCAGCTCGTCCGCTTCGGCGCGATCACCCCGGAAGGCGCGACGTTGCTGCAGATCATCGGCCGTGTTCGTTGCAACGTCGTTATCTCCGGCGGCACCGGCTCGGGCAAGACGACGCTCCTGAACTGCCTGACGAACTACATCGACAGGGACGAGCGCGTCATCACCTGCGAGGACACCGCGGAACTACAGCTGCAACAGCCGCATGTCGTGCGCCTGGAAACGCGGCCGCCGAATATCGAAGGCGAAGGCGAAATCACCATGCGTGACCTCGTCAAGAACTGCCTTCGCATGCGTCCCGAACGCATCATCGTCGGCGAAGTGCGCGGACCGGAGGTCTTCGACCTACTGCAGGCGATGAACACCGGCCACGATGGCTCGATGGGAACCATTCACTCCAACTCGCCGCGCGAGTGCTTGAGCCGTATCGAATCGATGATCGCCATGGGCGGCTACAGTCTCCCGGCAAAAACGGTTCGCGAGATCATCGCCGGTTCGATCGACGTCATCATCCAAGCCGCGCGCCTCCGCGACGGGTCGCGGCGCATCACGGCCATCACGGAGGTGATCGGCATGGAAGGCGACGTCATCATCACGCAGGATCTGATGCGCTACGAGATCGAAGGCGAAGACGCAGCCGGCCGTCTGATCGGCCGTCATATGTCGACGGGCATCGGCAAGCCGCATTTCTGGGATCGCGCGCGCTACTACAACGAGGAGAAGCGCCTCGCGTCTGCGCTGGACGCGATGGAAGCAAATTCAAAGGAAATCTGATGTTCGGTTTCGATCCGATCGTGCTCGCCATCATCACGCTTGCAGCAGTCGCTGCGGGCGCGGTTTGCTATGGTCTGCTCTTCAGCCGGATGGAGACTGAGAAGAAGGCTGCCAACCGCCTGAACCGCGTGACTTCGGCAGAAACGGACCGAGTGAAGGTCAAGGCCGCGCACGATCGCGTCCAGGAAATGTCAAAACGCCGCAAATCGGTGCAGGACAACCTCAAGGATCTCGAGAAGCGCCAGCAGGAAAATACAAAGCGGAAGCTTTCCCTGAAGTCCCGGCTGATTCAGGCGGGCTTTATGATCTCGCCTGCCAAATTCTACATGTTCAGCGCTGCGTTTGGCCTGTTTCTGATGCTCATCGCCTTGCTCGCCGGGGCGCCCTTGCTGGTCGTTCTTGCAGTTCCGGTCGTCGCCGGTCTCGGCCTGCCGCGCTGGGTCCTGGGTTTCCTGATCAAGCGCCGCCAGAACAAGTTTCTCGATGAATTTCCAAACGCGCTGGACGTCATCGTGCGTTCGATCAAATCCGGCTTGCCGCTGAACGACGCTATCAGGTTGATTGCAAACGAGGGTCGTGACCCGGTGAAAACCGAATTTCGCCGCATCGTCGAATCGCAGCAGGTCGGTCTCAGCGTTCCTGACGCCTGCGCGCGCATGACCAATTACATGCCGTTGCAGGAAGTGAGCTTCTTCGCGATCGTTATCGCCATCCAGTCGCAGGCGGGCGGCAACCTTTCCGAAGCGATCGGCAACCTGTCGAAGGTTCTCCGTGACCGCAAAAAGATGAAGGCAAAGGTCAAAGCACTTTCGATGGAAGCCAAGGCTTCTGCCGTGATTATCGGCGCCCTTCCTTTCATCGTGGCGACCCTCGTCTATCTGACGTCGCCGCAATACATGATCATCCTGTTCACCGATCCGCGCGGACACCTGATCATGGGTGCTTCCGCCGTATGGATGTCCATCGGCATCTTCGTCATGCGCAACATGGTCAATTTCGACATCTAACCGGAGAGAGACGCGCGCCATGTCATCGGATCTTGCAGCGAAATTGACCGACCCGGCCATGCTGCTCGCGGTCCTGATCGCTATTGCGGTCTTTGCGACCTTCTACACCATCGCGATTCCCTTCTTCGAACGCGGCGACCTGAACAAGCGAATGCGGGCCGTTTCGACGGAGCGCGATCAGATCCGGGCGCGCGAGCGCGCCCGCATGAACTCCGAGGCCGTTGCAAACAAGGCCTCGCTGCGCACGCAGAACAATCGCTCCGTTCGCCAGATCGTCGAGCGCTTCAATCTTCGCAGAGCGCTGGTCGATGAAAACACGATGAACAAGCTGCGTGCAGCGGGCTATCGCTCGGAAAACGCGCTGAACACCTTCCTCGTGGCCCGCTTCCTCCTGCCGTTCGTCTTCCTGGCCGTTGCTGCCTTCTGGATTTTCGGTCTCGGACATCTTGCTGAAAAGCCGCTTCCCATCCGCCTGCTTGCGACGATCGGAACGGGTTATCTCGGGTTCTATGCACCGAATATCTTTATCTCCAACCGCATGTCGAAGCGGCAGCACTCGATCAAGCGCGCCTGGCCGGATGCGCTCGACCTGATGCTGATCTGCGTCGAATCCGGCATTTCGATCGAAGCGGCGATGCGCCGCGTGTCGGAAGAACTCGGCGAGCAGTCACCGCCGCTTGCCGAAGAAATGGTACTGACGACAGCCGAGCTTTCCTTCCTGCCCGACCGCCGGCAGGCGCTCGAAAACCTCGGCACGCGCACGCAGATCGATCTCGTGCGTTCGGTCACCCAGGCGCTCATCCAGGCCGATCGTTACGGCACGCCGATCTCGCAGGCGTTGCGCGTTCTCGCACAGGAAGGCCGTGACGAGCGCATGAACGAGGCAGAGAAGAAGGCGGCCGCCCTGCCGCCCAAGCTGACCGTGCCGATGATCCTGTTTTTCCTTCCCGTTCTGGTTGCCGTCATCCTTGGCCCCGCAGGCATACAGGTTGCAGATCGCTTCTGATGCCTGCTTGCGGGCGAGGCGAAAAGCAGCTAGCCATAGCTTCCGCGTGACTGGCGAATGAGATGGAAAACCATCGGGAAGCGCGGTTGAGCCGCCGCTCGCCTGGGCACCTTCAGTCAACAAGGAGCTCCCATGTCTTCAGCCGCTATTCTTGCCAGTATCTTTGCAGCCATGTTGGTCGGCGCAATGAGCCCCGGTCCAAGCTTCGTCGTCGTGTCCCGGATCGCCATCTCCCGTTCGCGCCTGGATGGGCTGGCGGCCGCCGCCGGCATGGGTGTCGGCGGCATTGTCTTCAGCGTGCTTGCGCTGGCCGGATTGACCGCCTTGCTGACGCAGTTCGCCTGGCTCTATCTGGTGCTGAAACTCGCAGGCGGCGCCTATCTCGTCTATATCGCCTGCCGCATCTGGCGAGGCGCAAAGGAGCCTTTGGAGGTGTCGGGTACTGTTGAGGGCCGTTCGTCGATCCGGCGAAGCTTCTCGACGGCGCTTTTGACGCAGCTCAGCAACCCGAAGACCATCATCGTCTACGCCAGCATCTTTGCGGCGTTTCTCCCCAAGAGCATTCCGCTCGCAGTCATCGTGGGCCTGCCGATCGGTATCTTCGCGATCGAGTTCGGTTGGTACGCGATCGTGGCCATGGCGTTTTCAGCCCGCCGCCCGCGGCAGGTCTATCTCTCGGCCAAGCGCTGGATCGATCGCTCTGCCGGTCTCGTCATGGGCGGGCTCGGCCTGCGCCTGATCTTCTCCGGCGCGGCTCTTCGGTAGCTCCGGGATCAGTTCGTGCTGCTCGCGGGCTGGCCATCCTTGGCAGCAAGCTTCTGCCATGAATTTTGCTGCGAAAGCATCGAACGCAGATAGGCAGCATTCGCATCTGCCTGTTGCGGCGAAAGCTCGCGCCGGGCGATCTGCTCGGCTTCGGCGAACCGTCCCTGTAGGCCGACGGCAAGAGCGAGGTTCTGTCGGACCCGGCTATCGGCACCAGGCTGGCTCGCTGCCTCCTTGAGATAAGTTTCGGCGGTCCTGAGATCGCTGGTCAGAAGATAGGACATGCCGAGGTTCGAAAGCACTGACGGCTCGTTCGGCAGGATGTCCAGCGCATCGCGATACCGCGCCCGGGCATCGGCGGGCTTGCCCAGCTGGTCGAGGATCGCGCCCTGGGCGGAAATCAGCTTCCAGTCGGGCCGATCCGGGGTTTGCGCACGGCCGATTGTATCGAGCGCCTGTTGAAGCTGACCGGTGGCTGCCTGGGCCTTGCCGTAGGCGGCAAGAACATTGCGGTCATTGGGATTGGAAATCGCGACCTGCTGCATGACGGCAAGTGCCTGTGCATCGCGTCCCTGCATGCGCAGCAGATTGGCGTAGTTGACGCCGTTCACCGGATCGCGGGGATTTCGTTCGTAAGCCTGGCCGAGTCGCTCGGTAGCCGTGCGAAGCTCGTTCGCATCCATGGATTCGATCGGCTTTGACAGCTGCGGCACCGAACCCGTCGTCATCTTGTCCTTGGTGGTCGTGCAACCCGCGAGCGCGGCGGCCACGAGCGCCGCCGTGGCGCACTGCAGAATACGGTTCTTGAACGGGGTGGCCGCGGTGAGGTGCATTGCGCTTTCCTGAATTCAGAAACTGGCGCCTGACCTCTAAGCGGAACAGGGAAAGGTTTGACGCAATCTTCGCTCCAGCAATAGTCTGTTAACCCTAACATACCGTTAAGAAGCGATTCCTGGACACCGCCGAAGGAAAAACATGGCCCCCTATCAGTTTATTGAGAGACCGACGCCGTTCAACACGAAGGGCGGCTCGACACTGCCGATTTTCGCTGTCACTCCGGCTCATATCGAGACCGGAACAATCGATCCCATCGCGCTCGATTGGGCAAGGAAGGCGGGCTACAAGGCCGAAAGCGGGTCGCTGCTGCTCATTCCAACGGCGGACGGCCTTCTCGGTGGCGCGCTTTTCGGCCTCGGGACAAATCCGTCGGAGCAGCCCTATATCACCGGCAAGCTGGCCCGCTCGCTACCTGCCGGCGACTGGCACATCGAAACGGCACCACTCACGGCAAACCGCCTGTCGCTCGGTTTCGGCCTCGGCAGCTATCGCTTCGATCGATACCGCTCGGAAAAGACGACAGCCGCCACGCTGATGATCCCGCGCGATGCTGACGGCGCGGACATCAAGCGTCAACTTGCCGGTGTCTTCCTCGCCCGCGATCTCATCAACACGCCGACCAACGACATGGGACCCGAGCAGCTCGAAGCCGCCTTCCGTGCCCTCGCCGAGCACTACAAGGCGGAGATGTCGGTCATCATCGGCGACGATCTCCTGAAGGAAAACTTTCCGCTGGTCCACACTGTCGGCCGCGCCAGCGCCGACGCGCCGCGTCTTCTGGAGCTGCGTTGGGGCAAGAAAGGCCATCGCAAGGTCACGCTCGTCGGCAAGGGCGTCTGCTTCGACACCGGCGGTCTCGATATCAAGCCGGCCTCTTCCATGCTGCTGATGAAGAAAGACATGGGCGGCGCAGCGAACGTCATGGGTCTGGCGCTGATGATCATGGATGCGAAGCTGAAGGTCGACCTCCGCGTCATCATCCCGGTCGTGGAGAATTCGATCTCGGCAAATGCGTTCCGGCCGGGAGACATCTACAGGAGCCGCAAGGGCCTCACTGTCCAGATCGATAACACCGATGCGGAAGGCCGCTTGATCCTCGCCGATGCGCTGGCCTATGCCGATGAAGAAGCGCCGGATCTCTTGATCGACATGGCGACGCTGACGGGCGCGGCCCGCGTAGCGCTCGGGCCGGATCTCCCGCCCTTCTTCACGGATGACGAGGATCTTGCCCGCGATCTCTCCGAGGCAAGCCTCGAGACCGATGACCCGCTGTGGCGGCTCCCGCTTTACATGGGCTACGACAAGGATATTCGCGCCAAGATGGCCGACATCACCAATGCTCCGGCAGGCGGCATGGCAGGGGCGATCACGGCGGCCTTGTTCCTGAAGCGCTTCGTCAGCAAGGCGAAAAGCTGGGCGCATTTCGATATCTACGGCTGGGCGCCGGCAGAGCGCGCGCACTCGCCGGGCGGCGGCGAGGCGCAGGCAATCCGTGCACTTTACCATCACATCCGGACCGCGCTCTAAGGGCCGATCGTTAAAATTTTATTCACCTTGCGAGGCGGCAGATTCTGCCGCCTCTTGCATGCAGGCATCTGCTCCCGGAAAATACACCACAGCGTAACGGTTTTCCGGAGGGGCTTTGCCGATCGAACTGACCGCCTCGCAGGCGCTGGGCCTTTGGCACGGCGTTACGCTCAATCAGGTGCGCCACGACGAACGCGATTTGACGTTGCGCCAGATGGCAATCCTGCTGCATATCTATCTGGTGCCGCCGCCTCATACGGTGCGGGGGCTTGCCGCAACGCTGAACGTTACGAAGCCGGTTATCACTCGCGCCCTCGATACGATGGGCGAAATGGGGTTGGTCGACCGGGCGCGCGACGAAAGCGACCGGCGGAACGTGATCATCAAGCGCACTGTCGGCGGCGCACTCTATCTGGAGAAGCTCGGCGATCTCGTGCGTGACCAGGGACGCCGCCTGCCGGTGTAAACGGAGTGAATATGACGATGCTCGACCGCCGCCTGCATGCCTATCGGCCGGATCTCGCCGAAGCGAGCCTTGAAGGCAAGGTCGAGGCCTTGCGCTTTGTTTCCGGCACGCCAGCGCGGATCGCCGTTCCCGTTGCACCGCTTCGCCCGCAGCCTGATCTTTCAAAGGGAATCGATACGGAGCTGCTCTTCGGTGAGGATGTGGTGGTCTTTGATCGCGCGGACGGCTGGTGCTGGGTGAAGGCCGGTTCCGACGGTTATGTCGGCTATCTTCCGGAGGCAACGCTGTCCGAGGGACAAGCGGAGCCCACGCATGTCGTCACCGTGCAGCGCACTTTCCTCTATCCCGAGCCGGAATTGCGCAAGCCTCATCAATCCGTGCTCTCCATGGGCAGCCGCGTGCGCGTCGCCGGCGAAGCGGAAGCCCGAGGCAATCACTATGTCGTGCTGGAAGACGGCACCGCGATCTTCGCCAAGCACGTTCAGCCGATCGGCGCGGGCAGGGACGACGACTATGTCGAGATCGCATCGCGCTTCATGAACACACCCTATTTGTGGGGCGGCCGTTCGGGCCTCGGCATTGATTGCTCCGGCCTCGTGCAGCTTGCCTTGCAGATGACCGGCAGAAGCGCGCCGCGCGACACCGACATGCAGGCAGCAGGTCTAGGTAAGGTCATCGATCGCTCCGAGCTTCGCCGCGGTGACCTCGTTTTCTGGAAGGGTCATGTGGCGATCATGGAAGATCCGGAAACGATCATCCACGCCAACGGCCACACAATGACCGTTGCGCGCGAGAATTTCGAGGCCGCCATCAAACGCATCGGCTGGCTTTACGACCAGCCGACCGGCTACCGTCGCCCCGTCTGATTCAGATCCGCCGCGGATCGAAGAAGTCGCGCAATCCATCGCCCAACATGTTGAAGCCGAGAACGGCAAGCGCAATGGCAAGGCCGGGCAGGATCGCCAGCCATGGCGCCAGTTCGAGATAGGTTTGGGAGTCGGCAAGCATGCGGCCCCAGGTCGGCGCCGGCGGGGCGAGCCCCAGGCCGAGGAAACTTAATCCTGCTTCGGTGAGGGTCGCCAGGCCGAGCTGGATCGTTGCCTGGACAATCACGTGGTTCACGATGTTTGGCGCAACATGGCGTACCGAAATGGTGAGGCGGCTGTTGCCGAGCGCGCGAGCCGCCAACACGTAATCGCGACTCCAGGCCTGCAGGGCCGAGGCAAGCGTCACGCGTGCGAAGACCGGGATCATGAAGACGGCAATTGCGATGATCGCCGTAAACCTGCCAGGCCCAAGAAATGCGCCGAGGATCATCGCCGAGAGGATCGGCGGCAAGGCAAAGACGACATCACAGACCCGCATCAGCAGTGTCTCGAAGGCGCCGCGGATCGCCGCGGCCGAAATTCCGGCAATCGACCCAATCGTACCGCCGATGACAACCGCGGTGATGGCGATCGACAGCGAATTCCAGCATCCGGTCATCAGCATCGAAAGAATATCGCGGCCGAATTGATCGGTGCCGAGCACGCCAAAAGCGAAGGGCGGCTGCAATTTATGAATGATCTGCATCTTCGCAGGCGGTAGTGGTGTCCAGACGAGCGACAGCAGGGCGATTGCCACGAGTAGTCCCACGATGGCTGCGCCAGAGACGAGCTTCATTTGCCGGCTAATGGAAAATGAACGTGGCCTGCTCGAAGCATCGGATGCGATCTGCGCCATCGTCATGCGTCCTTTCGCAGCCGCGGGTCGATGGCGAGATAGGACATATCGACCAGGAAATTCATGAGCATGACAAGCGCGGCAAAGAACAGCACGACGTCCTGCATGACCATGATGTCGCGCTGCGACAGCGCTTGAAAGGCAAGTCGCCCGAGGCCCGGCAGGTTGAAGACATTCTCGACCAGCACCGCGCCCGCCACGAGGAATGTAAACTGCAATCCCAGGATAGTCAGGATCGGTACCAGCGCGTTCGGTACCGCGTGCCGCCACAAGACCGCGCGCGCCGAAAGCCCCTTCGCGCGCGCCGTCCGCGTGAAATCCTCATGCAAGGTTTCCAGGACCGCTGAGCGGGTGACGAGCGTCAGCACGCCAGCCTGCGGCAGCGCCAAGGCCACGGCAGGCATCAGCAGTGCGTGCAGCGCCGGCCAGAAGCCGGCACTCCAGCCGGGAAACCCGCCGGCCGGCATGAGGCGAAGCGTGGTGGAAAACAGGATGATGAGCAGTAGCGCCACCCAGAAGGCCGGCACGGCAATGCTGATCTGCGAAAAGAGTGTCGCGACGATGTCGGCAATGCCGTTTCGCCGTGCAGCCGCCAGAGTGCCGAGTGGCACGGCGACGACGATGGAAAGAAGGATCGCGAGCACAGCCAGCGGCAGTGTCACCGCGAGCCGCTCGAGGATCAGCCCGGTAACTGGAACGCCATAGGTGTAGGACTGCCCGAGATCACCGGAAAACACCCCGGCTACCCATTGCCCGTAGCGAAACAGCAGGGGCTGATCGAGCCCGAGCGTATGGCGAAGGGCGGCCAGCGTCTCCGGCGTTGCCGAGGTGCCGAGCATAATCGACGCGGGATCGCCGGGCAGAAGATCCATGATCGCGAATATCAGGAGGGAGACGGCTGCAAGCGTCAGGAAAAGCCCGGCGAGGCGACGGCCAAGAATCGCGATCATGTCACCTATTCACGCCTTCTGCATATCCCGCCCCAGCCTCACTCCTCCCAGGAAACATTCGTCAGAACGTTCGACGGGATCGGCTCGCTTTCCCACAGGCCCTTCAGCTTTTTGTCCCACACGCCGAGCTTCGGCATGACGAAAAGATAGAGTGCCGGCACGTCCTCGGCGAGGACTTTCTGCGCCTCGCCGTAGACCCTGTTCTGCACGGCCGGATCGGTTGTCTCCTGCACCTTCCTCATGAGCGCGTCGAAAGCCGGGTTCTTGTAGTTGAAATAGTAGGGATCGCGCGAATAGATGTCGATGTCCATCGGCTCGGCATGCGCGACGATCGTCATCTCGTAGGCGCGATCCTTCATCACATCCTGGACCCATTTTGCCGGAAATTCCGTGGGCTCGATGTTCATGGTGACGCCGATCTCGGCCAACATTGCCTGCATCACCTGGGCGCTGCGTGGCGCATAGGCCATCTGAGGCGATTTGATCGTGAAGGTGAAGCCGTTCGGATAGCCGGCTTCTGCAAGCAGCGCTTTGGCTTTTTCGGGATTGTAGGGCAGCACGCCGGTCATGTCCTCATAGCCTGGATCGTTCGGCGTGTAGTGGCTGCCGATTGCCGTGCCGAGACCGGACCAGGCGCCATCGATCACCGTCTGACGGTCGATCGCCATCATCAGGGCCTGGCGCACCCGCTTGTCATCGAAAGGCTTCTTGGCATTGTTCATGCCCGCAACGACCTTGAGTTCGGTGTCGCCGATCTTCGTCACCAGCCGCGGATCGCCCTCGAACGAGCTCATCAGCTCGGGTGCCGCGAATTCCGGGAAGGCGTCCACGTCGCCGGCCTTCAGCGCGGCCGCCTGTGCCTGCGGGTCGGCGATGAAGCGGAAGGTCACCTTGTCGAGCTTCACGGACGCTTGGCTGTTCCAATAGGCTTCGTTCTTCGCAAGCTCGACCTTGTCGCCTTTTGCCCAGTTGACGAATTTGAACGGGCCGGTGCCGACCGGCTTCGTCTTGTCGTCCGCCGCCGACTTCGGGCTGACCATGACCGAGGCTGGCCAGCCGAGCCAGTAAATCAGGCTTCCCGCCAGCTGGGAGAGATGCAGCACCAGCGTCTCGGGATCCGGCGTATCGATCGAGGCGATCGAGGCGAAGAAGCGCTTCTGCGGATTGACGGAATCCTTGCCGCGTGCCCGGTCGAGCGTGAATTTGGCTGCGGCCGAATCGAAGGCCTCGCCGTCGTGGAACTTGACGCCCGTCTGAAGCTTGAATGTATAGGTTAGGCCGTCCGGCGAAATGTCCCAACTCTTGGCTAGCTGCGGCTCAACTTTGCCGCTCTCATCGATCGAAACCAGCCCTTCAAAGACATTCTGCCAGGTCACCTGGCCGATCGCCACCGGTGCAGCGATCGTTGGATCGAGCCCTGTCGGCTCCACGCTCATGCCGAGATTGAGCGAGGTCTTTGCTGCATGTGCAGGCACGGCCACGGCTGTCAGCGTGGCACAGGATATAGCGAGAAAGGAAATGCGGCGGGCGGAATCGAGAATGCGGCTCATGGTTTTCCGTCAGTCGTTATGAACACGATTTGTGTTCGCTGTGTATCGAAAATCGATACACACTAAAACGGCTCCAAACGCAAGGGGGTTAGCGGCGCCTGAGGCTTGTGCGCATGAACTCCTCGATGAAACCGCTGAGCTTTGATGCGGCAAAGGAAAGTTGCCGGTCGGGGGCGATCGAAAGCTCGGCATGGGTACGGATCGAACTTTCGCTGGCAAGCGGAATGGCGGCGAGCCAAGCGGCCTCGATCTCGCGGCGAACGGAAAGTCGCGGCAGCAGCGTTGCCGCCATGTCGTTCAGCACCAGTTCCTTCAGCATCTCCAGCGCGCTGACCGTAAAGGCAGGCTCGATCGTCAGCCCCTGACGCTCGGCCGCGGCATCAAAGTTCTGCCGGAAGCCGAAGGATTTTTCCGGCAGTGCCAGCGTGTGACGGGCGAGTTCGCGAAGCGTCACTTCCTTGCGTCCGGCGAGCGGATGCCGCGTTGAGACAATGACGTCATAAGCGATCTCCGATCGCGCGATGACCTTTGCATCCGGCATCTGCGGTGCAAAGAGGGTGAGCGCCATGTCCGCCCGCGCGGAATTGACCGCCTCGACAGCCTGGCGGGCGCTGGTGATCATCACGTCGAAATGGATGTTGGGATAGCTGCGGCTGAACTCCGAGAGTGCGGGCGCAAGCAGGCTGGTGACGATCGCACCGTTGGCGTAGATGGTCACCCGTCCGCACTCGAGTCCCTTCAGATCCTCGATCAGCTGCTGCACATGTTCGAGTTCCCGGAGCGTCCGCCCCGCCCGTGCGGCAAGCAGCTCGCCTGCCGCCGTCAGCGTCACGCCCCGGGCGCTGCGCTCGACCAGCGTTGTGCCGAAATGCTCTTCGAGATTCTCGATCTGCCGGCTGACAGCAGTTGGCGCAACGCCCAGGTTCTCGGCTGCCTGGCGCATGGAATTGGTCCTGACCAGCTCGTCGAAATACATCAGGGCCCGAATCTGCATCGTCTCTCTCCGCGGCTTGGATTGCGGACTTTATTTAGGCGATCAGCGCCGGTCCAGATAGCGGTCCCGCCAGGCGCTTTGAGCTCCCTCGTGCGGGAGCGCGGTCGCTTCATAGACGCCGCGCGCGATGGCACGCGCCATGACTATCCCGGCGAGATGGCAAAGCTCCATCAGTGCGCGCATGTCCGTCAGCGGCCGTGCGCCGGTCGAGGCAGCAAACACGGTATCGCCGTCGAGCGGCAGGTGCGCGGGAAGCAGCGCTCTGGCAAGACCGTCATGTGCACCGATCGATAGACGATGCGCCTCTGCCTTCGACAGTACCGCATCGGTGACGACGGCACCGATCGTGGTCGCAGGGGCCATCATGCCCTTCAGCCGCAGGCGATCGTCGATCTCAGGCGGCATTCCGAGGCCGCCGAATTCGTCATCGCGCTCGAAGGGCGCTGCCCAGAAGTGCGGACCGTCGCCGATCGTTGCCGAGCCGAGCGCATTGACCGCGACGATTGCCGCAATCCGATGCCCCGCGCTGCTGATTGCGCTTGCCGAGCCGAGGCCGCCCTTGAACGTTGCCGTGGTCGCTCCGGTTCCGGCACCCACGGTTCCGAGCGGAAATCTGCCCTTCGCCGCCGCCTCGAATGCCGCATGGCCCATGTCCCGGTAGGGCGAATGCAGGCCCCAATCCTTGCCGCCGCCATTCAACAGATCGAACAGAATCGCTTGCGGTGCGATCGGCACACGCACCGCACCGACCTGAAAACCGCGTCCTGCTTCCCTCAGGCCAGCCTGGACGCCGCCTGCCGCATCCAATCCAAAGGCCGAGCCGCCGGAAAGAACGAAGGCGTCGACCTTCTCGACCGTCATCGCGGGATCGAGCAACGCAGTGTCCCGGCCACCGGGTGCCCCGCCGAGAACGGTCGCCGAAGCCGTCGCCGGTTCGTCGAAGACGATTACGGTGACGCCGGAACCGAGTTGGAGATCCGTGGCGTGGCCGATCGAAACGCCATCGATATCGGTAATGAGATTGAGCAAACGCGTCGTCCCTCGTGGATGCCGAATAGGATCGCAAGCCGGATCAAAAAACAAGACCGGCCCCGCTTGGCGGGACCGGTCATAAATCCTCGAAAGTGACGCAGCGCGGAAATCTCCGCCTGTCGTCAGGCATGGATTGGTTTCGGATGGCGCCGGGTCATCAGGTCGTGGATCGCGAGCTTCACCTCGTCCGGCGAGCTGAAACGCTGCTCGTCGAGGTCGTGCACGTGAAATTTCACGGCGATGAACTTCAGCCGGTCTTCATCCGGGATGACGATCCCGACGGGAACGCCTGCATATTCGATTACTTGCTTTTTCATGCGTAGAACTCCTGCCGCGCGGATTGCGAGGCGATGACGAATTGACTTGTCTGGTACCGTTGAAAGGGAGGACGAAGGTCACATTCGACAGTTCGGGCGGGAGAGGGCGCCCGGACGGTCATTGCCAAGCGCAATTCGCCCAAGGAGGGTGGCGAGAATATTGATATCAATCATGTCTCGTTCCTTGTGTTGGCGTTGCACTTTTGAGGGGTCTCGAACCATTCGGAACCCAGCGACGACTGCCTTTATAATCTACTTTATTGGTAGAGAATAGAGGAGAGCCTGTCAGAAACATATTCCGAAACGTGTTAAAATATCGACGATCCGAAAAAAATAATTCCACCATCATCATATCTGCCGGAAGAACCTTACCAAGTCTTTGTGCAAATTGCATGACGGCGGGGGCCGTTTCCGATCATCGGGACAGACATAGGAACCGGTTTTGATTCCGGCAATGGGGCTTTTGATTAAAAAACCGAAAGCCCGAAAATGGCCCAAATTGATTAATGCTGGAGCAGGCACTCACCAGCCCTCGGAAAGCACCTTATCCAGCATGTCCGCGAAGAAATCGGCGCTTTCGATGGTCAGGCAAAGCGGCGGCTTGATCTTCAACACATTCAGGTGATCGCCGGTCGGCTGCATGATGACCCCGAGCTCCAGAAGACGCTCGCAGATTGCGGCGGTCTCCTGCGTCGCGGGCTCCAGCGTCGTTCTGTCGCGCACGAATTCGAGCCCGAGATAAAGCCCCATGCCATGAACGGCACCTGCGAGCGGATGCTTGTCGATCAGCGCCGCAAGCCGGCCCTTCAGGTGGTCGCCCACTTCGCGGGCATTATCCAGCAGCTTTTCGTCCGCCACGATATCAAGCACCGTCATGCCGGCCACGCAACTGACCGGACTACCGCCGGAAGAGGAGAAGAAATAGCCTTCCTTCTCAAGCGAGTCAGCGATCGCCTGCGTGGTGATGACGGCGCCGAGCGGGTAGCCATTGCCCATGCCTTTGGCGATAGTGATGATATCCGGCACCACGTCTTGCTGTCCGAAGCCCCAGAAGTGGTGGCCGAGCCTGCCGTAGCCAACCTGCACCTCATCGGCAATGCAAACCCCGCCGCGCGCGCGAACCTGCGCATAGATTTCCGCCAGATAGCCGTCCGGCAAGGAGATGCCGCCGGCGTTCCCGTAGACCGATTCGGCGATGAAGCCTGCGAGCCCCTCGCCGCGGTCTTCGATCTTTTGGAGCACGGGCGCCACGGCCTCGATATAGGCGCCGGCGGAGTCCGGTCCGCGGAACTCGCCGCGATAGATATTCGGTGAAACGACCGGATGCACCCAGTCGGGCCGCGTGGTCAGCGCTTGAGGGTTGTCCGCAATGGAGGTGGAGACGGCGTCACTCGCCACCGACCAGCCGTGATAGGCCTCCAGTAGGCAGAGCATGTTACGCGCGCCGGTATGCGCCCAGGCAAGCCGGATCGCCAGATCGTTCGCCTCAGAGCCGCTATTGACGAGGAAGACACGATCCAGCCCTTCGGGCGCCAGCGCAGCCAATCGCTCTGAAAACTCGCTGATTGCCGCGTAGTGGAAGCGCGAATTGGTGTTCAGTTTCAACCATTGTTCGCCAATCGCTTCCGAAAAGCGCGGATGCCCGTGGCCGAGAATGGTGACGTTGTTGACCATGTCGAGATAGGCGCGGGCCTCGACATCGAACATGTGCTCCTTCCAGCCGCGCTCCATCTGGGGGGGCTTCTCGTAGTAATTCTTCTGAGGCTTTGCGAGATGCGCTTGGCGCCTGGCGAGGAGTTCGTCCGTCTCGGGCTTGGGCGCATTCGCGCCTGGCCCGAGCAGGCGCGCAGGCGAGGGGCAAAGCACGGACCAAGCTGCTGCCTGCGATGGCGAGGCAAAGAGCGGCGGTTCGAGGCCGGGCACCGTGCACAGCTGGACGCGCAAACCACCAAGCGAAGACGGCTCGCCCGAGACCGTTCCCATGATCTGTCCCTGCGTCACCTCCACGCCGTCCTCGACCGACAGGTCCACGCCATCGAGATGCAGACTGATGCCCTCGCCGATCAGGACGAGATGATGGTTCTTGGAGTCGATGCGTCCTTCAAAGGGGGCAGCCACGGTGCTTCCTGCGGGCAGGCAGATATCGTTATGCAGCGCGAAGGTCGACGGCTGTTTGGCGCTCCGCAGATTGGCGCGTGAAAGCCGGTATTCGCCATAGCGGGTCGCCGCTGTGCCGGCTTCATTGGCCGAGCGTGCCAGAAGCCGCCAGTCCATTTCCGCGTTCAGCCAGTTTCCAGCCGCAAAATGCGGGCTTTGCACCCCCAGGTCGACATCGGCGATGTTCGCAGAATCGACCTCCGGCATAAGCGCATGCCAGCCGGACATATCGATGGAGGTCGTTCCGACACCCGCGGCCCCGAGAATGGCCGCCTCCATCAGTTCGAAGGGAACGGACATGGCCGTGTCGAAGATCCGCCGTTCAAGCTCGAGATTATTGCGGACGTAGTCGTTTTCGGGATCTATCGAAATCTGCTGCTCGCTGCTCGCGACCAGAATGACGGCGCGGGCCACAATCAGCGGCCAGAGCGCCTTCAACTCCTCGTCCGAAAGGGGGTAGATCTCATGATAGGCCTTCACGGCGGGCAGGATGTAAAAGGGATCGCTGTCGGCTTGGTGCAGCAGCGAGGCGCAGGTGACGGCAAGATCGCCGACGAGCCAGCCACGAATGATGTCGCCGAAATCGATGACGCCGGTGGGTATCGGATGCCTGTTCGCATCGCTCTCGCAAACGACATTGTCGCCGGTTACGTCATGATGCACGGGCTGGACACGCAGCGATGGCGCGAGCGGCTGGATGCGCCGCACGGCAAGCACCATGGTCTTGGCAATCCGGTCGCGTGCAGCGCTATCGGTGATTGCCGAGAGAAGCTGTACCGCGACGGGGCCAGCCCGGCGCAGATCCCATTGCAAATTGCGGTCGAGACCCGAATGGTCGAAGTCGGCGAGTGCCTGTGCCAGCCGGGCACTGAGCGCGCCAAGGGCCGCGACGGTGGCTTTCGGCAGGTGTTTGCGGTTCGTCAGCCCTTCGCCTTCAAGATATTCGAGCAGGCGCACTTTGTAGGTCTGGTCGCGAAGCGTGACGGCGATGATCTCCTGGCCATCCGTAGAACTCATGACCCTGGGGACGCGCGGTGCTCCTTCCTTGCTGGTCAGATACCGGATTGCCGCATTCTGCGCCTCGAGCTCAAGCGTGTCGTAGGCCATGTGGCAGATCTTCAGCACATAGCTGCCGATGCCCGTATCGATCCGGAAATTGCGATCCTGCTGGCTGCCGAGTTCGGAGACTGTGCCTTGGAGGCCGTAGCGGGATTGCAGGATGTTTTCCGCTTCCGCCGGCGTCACGTCCGGGCGCGGCAGGTCCATACGATCGGCACGCACATCATCGGTCATGGAATCCCCCGCATGCTTCGATCTTCCACATTAAGCAGATAATCGCATGCCTGTCATGGGCAAGCGCGACGGTGCTGCCCATTGGGATGAGGTTCACCCCATACGTTCGGAGGCGTAGCTGCCGGGGCTGGCCGGGAAGACGATCGTCCGATTGCCGTTCAGGAAGACGCGGCGATGGATATGCGCATGGATCGCGCGGGCAAGCACCTGGCTTTCGACGTCGCGGCCGATCGAGACGTAATCGTCGGCGCTCTGCGCATGGGTGATACGCGCGGTGTCCTGCTCGATGATCGGACCTTCGTCGAGGTCAGCCGTCACGTAGTGGGCGGTGGCGCCGATCAGTTTCACGCCGCGCTCATAGGCCTGCTTATAGGGATTCGCGCCCTTGAAGCTCGGCAGGAAGGAGTGATGAATATTGATGATCCGGCCGGACATCTTGCGGCACAGGGCATCGGAGAGAACCTGCATGTAGCGGGCCAGCACGATGAGTTCCGTGCCGGTTTGCTCGACGAGTTCGAGCAGCTGCGCTTCCGCCTGCGGTTTGTTCTCCTTGGTGACCCTGATGTGATGGAAAGGGATGTCGTGGTTCACCACGACCTTCTGATAGTCGAAGTGATTTGAGACGACACCAACGATCTCGATCGGAAGTGCTCCGATCTTCCAGCGGTAAAGGAGGTCGTTCAAACAATGGCCGAAGCGGGAGACCATCAGCAGCACTTTCATGCGGCTGGCTCCGTCGTGGATTTCCGCATCCATGCCGAACGTCTCGGCGATAGGCTGGAAACCTTCCTTCAGCGCGGGAAGCAAGACGCCTTCTTCGGAAATGAAGCTGACGCGGGTAAAGAACTTGCCGGTGTCGAGGTCGTCGAATTGCGAGCTGTCAACAATGTTGCAGCCCTGACCGGCGAGATAACTCGCAATCGCAGCCACGATCCCGCGCGTCGATTTGCACGATACCGTCAATACGTAGTTCGTCATGTCCCTCTTCCCTCTCGCGGCAATGGCCGCAGGCCTGCTTAGATCAAAGCGGTCACGCCGCATAGGACGAGCTTACGGAAACTGGCGCAAAATTTCGTCCCGCCTGCGCCGTCGCATATCCCCGCCGCGCAGCGTTTCAGGCCGAGACCGTTGCCGCAGTCTGAGTGGCGGCACGTTTTCCACGGGCGCCCTCGTCGACCTTCAGGAAGCCGACAAGCAGCCAGACGAGCCCCGCCGTCTTCATCGAGAAAATTGCGGTCGAGCCGATCATGAGGTTGAGGAACATGAAGAGCGACAGTGAATGGGCAAGGCGCTTCTGGTTCGGCGTCTCTCCTGCCGGAAAAAAGGAGACGAAGAGCCAGAAGAGAATGAGGCCGAAGATGGTCGCGCCATAGGTTATGTAAACATAGCCGCTGTCGACGAATGTCGTGGCCTTCTCGAGTTCAAGGCCCAGCGTCGCCGGAATGTCCATGGCGATGATGTTTCTGACGGTGCCGCTGATGCGGCCGACGAAATCGTCGTCATGGGCATCGGGACGGAACGAATGAATGATGAAGCCCATGACGACGATCCCAGGCATCATCAGGAAATCGCAGATCTTCGGAACCCACGGGTAGATAAAATAGCCGCCAAGGCAGACCACGGTGAAGATAAGCATGGTCCGCGTATCGTTGGTGACGAGGATCAAAACGACGGTGAAGATAAAAAGCAGCCGGTCGAACGGTTTCAGGCGATTGGAGAAGCTGACGAGATAGATGACGATCACGCCGCAGAAGTTGGCCAGCGACACCTGTTCCAGAAAGATCGACGACGACCGGTGATCGATGATGCCGAAGGAGAAGCGGGACGGAAAGCCGAGCGCACCACGGAAAAGCCCGAGATCGCTATAGGTGGCGCGCGGCACGCCGCGGGTGTTTTCGAAATACTCTGCCGGATGAAACAGTGCCACGTAAGCCTGCACCGAGACGATCTCGCAGACCAGGACCGCCAGCACGACGGCGCAGCAGATCTTGAAGACCAGCTTCAGCGTTCGTTCGTTCGTCCATCGACCCATGATGACGAAGGCGAAGATGATCAGCACGTTGCGAAGGTGGTCGATGTAGCCCGCCCGGTTGACCGCCATCACGTAAACGGTGAGGAAAATTGTCGCCAACAAGTAGGCGAGCGGGGCGAGGTCCTCTTGGAAAAGTCCCCGCTTCAACAGGTAGCCGAAGCTGTAGATCAGCAGCAGAATCTCACAAAGGGCGACATGTGACGGTGCAAGCGGCGTGATGTTGTGGTTGATGAAGGCAAGGATGCAATTATAGGTAACCGACAGCACACCGACGGCCAGGATGCCATAGTCGATTGGTTCCTTGGTCACTGTGTCGCGCCGTGCCATTAGCGCTCCCTGCCGATTGTCCGGCACGCGGCCGCTGGAGGAGAAGGCGCTGTTGCGGCAGCTTCCAGCGCTTCGACCTGCTTTCGCTGCCGGCCCTCATGCGGCTGCACATTGAGCGGTTCGCTTTCCGGCCACCAATCGCCTGCGACCCAATAGGTCCAGCCAAGCCAGACATCGCCGTTTTCCTGCATCGCATCGAGCACCGTCTTCAATCCGGCGACGCATTCCGGCGCCTGCGAGACGCCGAATTCGCCAAGCAACACCTTCGCGCCGTTCTTTCGCGCCCAGTCGGACACGCGGACAATGGCGTTTCTGGCGTTGTCGTTGCCGGAACATTCATCATGCGTACCTGACGAATCGCTGTCGAAATACTGGTGAACCTCATAGGCATAGTTCTTGCGCGGATCCTTGACGCCGAGCATGACGGTGCCGTTCGGCCCACCCGGACCATCAGATTCCCAGGAGTGCGCTCCCGTCCATTTGGTGCCAGGCACCAGGATGAGATTGCCGGCGCCGACCGCCCGAATGCTCCTGATCGCAGCGTTGGCAGCGCTCAGCCATTTGTCGCTGGCGATATCGTGTGGCTCGTTCATAAGCCCGAGAATGACATCGTCCTGATTGGCGAATTCGACGGCAAGCCGCGCCCAGAAATCTGCGAATGCAAGCGTCGTCACCGGCGGCGTGCCGATCTGGGTTTGCCTGTATTCGGCATAGTTATGCGGGTCGAGGATGACGGTCACCTTATGTTTGCGCAGAAGCGCCACCGTATCCTTGATGCGCTGGAGTTCTTCGTCGTTCAGCGCCTGCCCGAGTTCGGGCTGAAGCCGCTCCCATAGGAATGGTAGGCGAACGATATTCATGCCCTTGCTTGCGAAGTAGGTGACGGTTTCTTCGGATGGATAGGCGTAGTCTTTGAAGATCTCGCCATCCGGCTTGCCGAATTCGGCACCGGAAAGGTTGATGCCGCGAAAGCAGGGGGCTGCTGCTTCCGCAAAGCCGGCGTACAACGGCAGCATTGCCGCGGCGAGCGTCAGCATCTGGCGCCAAGGGGAAAAGGCGGCTTTCATCGTTCTCGCTTTCGGGCGTATCTGACGTGTTCGGGCGAATATCAGTCGGCGCATCTTAACGCTCCGTTAGCTAAGGATTTCTAAAGTCGGGCATACCTCCGCCAAGGTCTGCGTCGGCGGGTCACGAGTGTGTCTATGAGTCAATTCGACAGGAACAGGGTCAGTCGGCTGCCGAGCTGGCGAAGCTACGAGCCTGCGCCAGCGGCGCCGGGAAGCTCGGGCGCGCGCACGCCTGTCCTGAGGCCCAGCGACTTTGCAAAGCCTGTACCAGAGCCGGAAGCGGTGCCGGCTGCCGAGACACGCATCCGAGAATTGACGCCGCCTCCACCGCGGCAGCCGGAACGCCCTGTCGCCGCCCCGGTATTCGACCCGTCATCGCCGCTACTCGACGTCCGCTCGATCATCTTTGCGATCTGGAACAGGCGGCTGATCGTTCTCGGGCTGGCCGCGCTGGGCGCTCTGGCCGGCGGAGCAGTCTTGCCGCTGCTGCCGCAGAAATTCACGGCGACCACCAGCCTCTATTTCGATCCGCGCCAGATCGGCCTTGCGGATCCCACGACGCAATCATCGACGATCTCGCCCGAGATGATTTCATCGTTGATCGACAGTCAGGTGCAGATCCTGATGTCAGGCAATGTGCTGCGCCGGGTCGCCGACACCATGAAACTCGCGCAGGATCCCGCATTCAACGGCGGTCGGAGCGACGACGCAGCCGTCGTCGCCGCCCTGCAAAAGGCGCTCACGATTACCCGCCAGAGCAGCACCTATGTCGTGTCGCTGACGGCCGTGACAAACGATCCGGAGAAATCCGCCAAGCTTGCCAACCAGGTCGTTTCCTCGTTCATCCAGGAGGAAAGCAGCGCCTCGACGGGGCTGTACGAAAATACCACTGCGACGCTCGATGGACGTCTGAATGATCTGCGCCAGAAGGTGCAGGAGGCCGAACAGGCCGTCGAAACCTTCCGTGCCGATAATGATATGGCCGCGACAGAAGGCAATCTGATCTCCGACCAGCGCCTCGCCTCATTGAATACGCTTTTGCTGACAGCGCAGGAGAAGTCGATCCAGGCCAAGGCCCGCGCGGATGCGGCCGCGAACATGAGCTTCGAGGATGTTGTCGCCAACAGCCAGACGGATGGTAGCACGGTGAGTTCTTCGCTCGCCAGCCTTCGCCAGCAGTATGCTACCCAGGCCGCGATCGTCGGTAGCCTCGAGAGCCAGATGGGTGCGCGCCATCCGCGATTGCAGGCAGCCCGCTCATCGCTGCAGAGCATCTCCGACGAGATAAAGGGTGAGTTGCAACGCATGGTGACTTCGGCGCGTGCCGACTACGACCAGGCGAAGAAAGCCGAAGATGCGATCGCCAAGGAGCTGAATATACAAAAGGCACTGCAGGCAACCACATCCGACAAACAAGTCGAACTCAACGAGCTGCAGCGCAAGGCAACGGCTGCGCGCGAGATCTACGAGACCGTTCTGAAGCGCTCCAGCCAGACCACGGAGGAACAGAACCTTCCTCAGAACAACATCCGCATCATTTCAGAAGCAGAACCGCCGGCAAAACCTGATGGTCCGGGCAAGAAGGTTCTGCTGGTGGCGGGCGTGATCGGCGGGCTCTTTGCGGGCTTTGCGGCAGGCGCAGCCTTTGCAATCCTCGCAAGCCTCTTTGCTCATCCGGTTATCCGGGGGTACTTTCGCAGAGAGCCCCAGCCGAAAGAGGCTTGAACAATCACTTTGCCGTGGCTCGCCCTGTCAGCTGCTTGATGGCTGCCACGCCGCTTCCTAAATTTCAACGCGAATGCCACTGGTGCCGTCCGGCGAGCGAAAGGCGACCGATATGCGATCCCTGCAGATTCTATTCGCGGCGCTTTCCATCGCCGGCAGTCTGGTCGCTGGGCCTTCCCTTGCAACCGATTGGAAGAGTGCAGGCAAGGCCGACGTTCAGGCGCTCTATCCCTATCCCGATCTCCCCGGCGTCAAGGCTCAGCCCGACAAGAAGGATGAGGAGCAATATGTCTGCCACACGGAAACGCGCGGCATCCGCCGTAACGGAGATTGGATTTTCCGGTCCGGCGGCATGCCCACGACTGTTTATGTGTGCGATCGCAACGGTTATGTGAGCCAGGGTACGCGCGTGCCCGCGAGAGGCCATTTTCAGCCGGTGCGGTGACTTTCATGCCAAATCTTTGATTTGAACACATTCGACTATCGTGAGAAAATTCTAACATTATGTAGGACAAGCCTCGTGACGCCGGGGACCTTGTCACGCGAGGCGCCGCAGTCTCTCGGGCTCGACCGGAGAACCTCCCGCCGTCGCTGGGTGGCTCCGAGAAGCCCACCCGGTGAAGGTTAGACTGATATGTCCGGCCAACCAGGCTAAGATACTGTTCGGCAAGGCTCTTGAACGATTTCTTTTAAGAAATTACTTATATTCATCTGCGTGCGGTGCACGCGAGATGATGGTTTGGTTAGTCACCTGGGAGATTGTCATGCCAAACACTCTGATGGAAGGAAAAAGAAAGCAGGATTGGGCTAATCTGGTCCTGGCGGTATGCTTGTTCATCTCACCATGGGTCATCGGCTTTGCAGCTGATACCGTACCCACTTGGAACGCCTGGATCGTCGCTATCGCTCTCGGTGCGTTGACGATCGCCGCGCTGTCGGTTTTTGCCGAATGGGAGGAATGGGCAAACCTGGTGCTCGGCCTCTGGTTGATTGTGTCTCCCTGGCTGCTCGGTTTTGCGGCCAATGCGAACGCGATGTGGACCAGCGTGGTTATGGGCGTGCTCATCGGCGCCGTATCGCTGTGGGCAGTCTGGGACGTCAACCACCCCCAAGCTCACGCCTAAGCCGGTCCGAGGCAATTGCTGAGCAAGTGGCTAAGCGGCAGCACAAGCCCGCCGCTGCAAGTTTCGTTGCTTCCACATCGGGCGAAAAAATATCGGCGATAACAGCTAATTCAACGATCTCAATAGGATCGTAAGGGAATGGTGCCCAGAAGAGGACTGCGCATTTCGGCCTTCTTCACATTGATTTTATTGCATTATTTTTAGTGGAAGGCAAGGGTTGTTACAGACCCCCGTTACTGCTGGTCACGCCGTCCGCTCTCGGTTCTTGCCGCTTGGCTCTTAAGCGCAAGCATAGGGTCGAACTGATTAGAAGGAGGAAGGCTTGGCCGAGGTCGAATTCACAGCTGGAAGCCACGGTTGGCAGATGAACACGCAGCTCTTGGGGGTGAGTAGGTGCCCGCATTGTTCTATAGCAGCTCCCCGCCTGATTTGAGCCTGGGCCAGCGAAGGTACGACCCCTAGGACTGACGGCCGAGAGCCGGAATGTTGGGGCGTGTTTATCTGCTCCGTCTGTGGAGGCGCAACGACTGGTCGGGCCCCGGCGGTGAAGGGACAAACCCCCAGCTTTGCGCTCTCTACCCCGCAGAGAAGTCCGCACACGAAGACCTGCCCGATGTTGCCGCAGGTTCCTGCAGCAGGCATATGAGACCCTTCATGCACCTGACGGCTCAACCGTAATGGCCGCAAGTGCCGTCGATGCGATGCTGAAGGTGAAGGGATATACAAGTGGCTCGCTGTACCAGCGGATAGATCAAGCGCTTACTGACAATGTGCTTACCCAAGGCATGGCCACCTGGGCACATTCGGTTAGCCTTGAGGCTAATGGCGTAAGACACGCTGATCCGGCCAAGCCCCACGCAACGCCAGAAGAGGCATCACAGGCCGTGGAGTTTGCCGAGGCTCTTGGTAATTTTCTGTTCGTTCTCACTGCACGTGTCGAAAGAGGGATTCAGGCCGCGCAGAATGCCTAGCTAAGCAGGGGTCGTCCTCCATCTTCCTTCCAGGCTGTCAAGGAGCACCTATCGGAATCGGAGACTACATCGAAGAGCCCGATGGCTGCGGTCTTGATGTTGGTTGCGGAGGGGATCTGACATCTGCGAATCTTGGCACTCTTTCTAATTTGTAGTGGCGGGTACTACGATCATCTCTTCCTTAGCGCCTGACACCTCGACCTTGAAAGCAAACGGTATAGATGGTGCGACCCAGGTGAACACTGCCATCACATGAGCCAGGGCCACCCACGCGTAGAAAACGCTATGGATTGCATCAAAACCCGAACGTTCCACAGTCTGCCGCAGCGCATAGTAAATTAGAAGGCAGTGGAGCAATGGGGCCATAAAGAAGAACAAATTGTTCGACACCGCGTAGCAGACAGCGACGCAATTGAACGCCCTGCCAGGCTGATGCCAATCAGCACCCCAAATGTTCAGCTTGCTGCGGAAAATCTTCAGGGTAGGCTCAGAAGTCGTCTCAGCAAAGCTTAGAAGATCAGGGTCGATCTGGAATTTCCGGGCGGTTCGGTTGCTGAAGACTGAGTGTATCTGCGAGTAACAAAGCCATGTGGCAAACGAGAAGGAGCACATATAGACGGCAGCGGAGGCAAGACCTGTCAGGACTTCCAACAGGGCGGGCACATCGGCCATGCTGAGATTGAGGCCGGGTATTGTGATGTTTCTACCTGAGGCAGCGACTGCGAGTAGTCCATTAAGAATGACTAAGCCTTTCAGCGTGCTATCTCTGCGCTTGGCCGCCTCATCAAGACGAGCAAGATACTTACCCTCTAAAGACTTCTCCAACTCGATATCATCGGCCAGGTTCAGTTCGGCTTCGAACGCCATCGTGAGGCGGGATAGTGGTGTTAGCTTAAAGAGATTCATTGATTGGTCTCCACACGCAGCAAATATCTCCTAACCCGGGAGCGTCGTCTAGCGCGATGAAATGCCCGAGGTACACGGGGGCACGAATTTCAGAGGTGATCTCACAGCAGCTGCAGCGGGCTTTCCCCCCGGTGCCCTTAGGTGGGACCCAATGCAAGACCAGAAGGCAGGCCAGCCTCACGCTCGTAGCGCAAGGTTGAGGAAAACACTTTTTTTGCAACCTTGGGCCTTGAAATCAAAAGGTTGCAGCCCCTACATATACTCGCGCTCCGCAAATGGGTCGCATCTGGCGCGATAGTCTTCGGACTGGAGGCGTCCGAGTTTTAGTTGAAACTGTCAAGGTTTCCGAGAATATTTATAATGAGATCCATTAGGATTTCCTTGTGATGACGACGATACCATATGCTTGATAGCATACCGACAATATAGACGATTACATCGAAGAAGTGCCTTACATACTAAACGGTGCGGAGCAAGGTTATGACTATAAGGGCACATGGTCACCTTGCTCCCTCTCGCTCGTCTACGTTGGACGATTGGGCTTTCAAGCCGAAAATGTATCCCCATTTCGACTCTTTTCTAACTGAGGCAGAGGCTCGTGCGCTTGCTTCGGACCCTGCGAGAGTTGCTGCTCATACCTTTTATCCGTTCATCTTGTATCACCAGCGATGGACCAAGTTCACCGCAAAGGGCACGAAGGGTAAAGTTAAGGAGCGGCCCATTCGCTTCGCGGCTCGCGCCGACGCCTATATCTTCAGCTACTATCGTCACCTGCTTGCAGTTCCCTTTGAAGCTAGGCTCAAAGAGCTCAACCTCGGGGAAAGTGTTCTCGCATATCGGCGGATCGCTAACCCAGGTGGTGGCGGCAAGTGCAATATCCATTTCGCGCTGGATGCCGTAAACGCAATTAGGAAACTTGGTAATTGCAGTGCAATCGCTCTGGATATCAGCAGCTTCTTCGAAAGTCTTGATCACCAAACGCTTCGGGCTCGTTGGTGCGACTTACTAAAGGTCAACCGTCTCCCGCCCGATCACTATGCAGTCTTCAAGGCGATGACTCGGTATTCAGTAATAGATCGAGAGGGTCTATACGAGCGCCTCGGATTTTGGGGGCAAAAGCACGTCTCCAGCGATGGCGTCCCTATCAAAGGGTTCCTAGTGAATGAGAGCGCGATACCATTACAGCTGTGCAATGGGACTGATTTTCGTCAGAAAATCGCAGGCGGAAACGGCCAACGTTCCCTCATAGAAGTTCACCGCAAACCTTACGGGATACCACAAGGCTCCCCCATCTCGGACCTGCTCGCAAATTTCTATCTCATGGAGTTTGACAGGGTTGTCGCAACCAGAGTGAGAGAGCTCGGGGGAACCTACTTCAGATATTCCGATGACATTCTCATCGTTGCGCCAATCGAGGCAGATGCTGCTATCGACCTGGAGGCGTGGGTTCGTCAAGAGATTGTCTGCCACGGTCCGAAGCTTCAAATCAAGGCCGAGAAATCAGCCATCTTCCAGTATTGGGGGACTGGTGGAGACCAAACTTGGACCCGAGTTGTTGGCGAACAGGGTAAGAATGGCATGGAGTACCTAGGTTTCCGATATGATGGAAACAGCATGTTCCTTCGAGACAGTACGCTAAGCGGGCTCCAAAGGAAGGCTGCGTCAAGTGCAAAGAGGCTTGCGCTTTCGCTGGTCCAGCGTTATCCCGGCAAATCGTCAAGCGATATTTTTACCGATATCAACTTAAGCAGCTTCCTTCAACGATACGGCCGAGTCCACGACTTCGAGTCGAAGGCTGACAACGTTAAGAATTGGACTTTTTGGACGTATGCCACGAAGGCAGCAAGCATCACCGCCCCCCTTGGACTTCCGATTTTCAAGCAGCTCCGCAACTATCGGCGAAACATGAGGAACCATGTGAAGAGGGCCTTGGAAAAGAAGGCCTAGGACGTGGTCCAAATCCTGGCGTGTTCTCTTCGGTGGGAATTGCGAATGGGGAATGCGCCGGAGGATAGTTCAAATGGGGAGCCCCCAAAGCACGCAGCTGCGCTCAAAGCTGGCCTACGGGCTCGCTGATGAGCGGGGGCGGACGTTGGTGCTGGGCGGGCGTGGGGCCGAGCCGAATGAGATTCAGGGGTCACACATGCGAGACGTGATCTCGTAACAGCGGCGGCGAGCGTTCCCCCCCGTGCCCCTCGATGGGACCCACGTGCAGAGCCGGAGGCACCCTCCCACCGGGTTCCTCTATGCCGTGCGTTAAGCCTGGCTTTGTGGCAGCGGGCGGCAGGCTCACCCTTCAGCTAACAATCCGTCAAAGA